>JBDSIN010000120.1:0-5734 GCA_039917955.1 Candidatus Limnocylindria bacterium | reverse complement strand
ATCGTGATCCGCCCGGTGGAGCCGGCGACCGTCGGCGGCGGCGAGGTGCGGACCGAGGAGGTGACCCCGGTCTGCCACTTCGGCACGTTGGCCGGCTCGGTCAGGAAGGCGTAGATCTCGGCCGCGGGAGCGGCCATTCGGACGGTTCGTTCGATGCGGCGCATGCTCGTACGGTAGTCGAGTGGGGTCACTCGCGTTGGCGCGCGCGCCATGACCATCGGCCAGATGTGGCCCTCGGCCGCACCGCGTATGCTGATCGGGCAATCAATCCTCAGGAGGGGCTACCGTGCTCCGCAGACTTCCACCCGTCCTCGTGGTTACCGCCTTCCTGCTGGCCGCGTGCTCGGGGACACCGGCGCTCAGCGACCCCAGGGAGATCGTGACCTCGGGCTTCGACGCCACGGCCGAACTCAAGAGCTTCCATGTCTCCCTCGCCCTCGACGGCAGCTTCAGCATGCCCGATTCGGGCGGCACCTTCTCGCTCACCGGCACCACCTTCGAGGCCGATGTGGACCTCGACGGCAAGCTGGTCGGTGCGACCTTTGCCGTCCCCGCGCTGCTGGGTCTGTCCGGCGAGCTGCGGATGATCGACACGGACCTGTACTTCAAGACGAGCCTGACCGGCACGATGTGGTCGCACATGGGCGGTGACGCCGCCCCCAGCGCCTCGCCCGCGCCAGACGTGTCGTCGATGATCGACGAGCTCCGCGCCTTCCTCGACAAGGAGGGCGTCGAGACGGTCAAGCTCGATGACGTCGACTGCGGCGAGCGGAAGTGTTACCACATCGAGCTGACGATCCCGGCCGAGCTGATGAACGAGGCAGGGCCCGACGCGTCAATGATGCCGTCGATGGACCCGTCAGAGTTCTTCGGTGAGGCACTCGTGCTCGACCTGCTTTTCGACCGCGAGAAGTCGTGGCTGACCGAGGTCTCGACCAGCGTCACCAGCGACTCGATGGGCACCTTCAACGCCACGTTCACGTTCAGCGCCTTCGACGAGCCGGTGACGGTAACCGCGCCTCCAGCCGACGAGGTGACCGAGGGAACGGACCTCGACTTCCCGTTCTGAGCTGACCTTTCGTCAGACCGATGACGACGCCCCGTCGCCCGCCGCGGCGGGGACGCTGCCGACTATCGCACCAGCCACCATCACGGCGGCAAGGGCCAATCTGCGTCGGGTCATGGCGCACAGAGTAACGACATGAGCCGTCAGCCAAGCAGCGCCGTAGGCTCTTTCTGTGTTGACTCGGAAGAACCGGCCTTGGACGACGCGGGGCCAAAACGTGGTCCTTTAGGGGTGGCACCGCACCCTGCAGGAGGAATTGCCGCGCCTCATCCGACTGACCAATGCGCTGCTCGACCAGGTTGCTACGCTCCCCGGGGTGACAGAGGGGAGCGTCCTCTACTGGGGCGATAACCTCGACGGGTGACGTCCCGGGCTTCCAAGCCGAAGGTCGCCGGTTCGGGACCCGTCTCCCGATCCAAACCCGCCATTCCCTGACTCCTCTCGATCCGGTACCCTCATCGGCCTAGTACCTGGGTCGATCCCGTGATCTGCTCGAACTGCGGCACAGCGAACGAGGCCGGGCGCAAGTTCTGCAAGGAATGCGCCAGTGGCCTGGCGGTCTCCTGCCCGACGTGCGGAGCAGCCAACGCCCCAGACGCGAAGTTCTGCGGCGAGTGCGCGAGCCCGCTGGCCGCCGCGACCGCAACTCCAGCAAAGACGCCAGCCTTCGTTCCTGCTGTCCCTCAGGCCGAGCGGCGCCTGGTCAGCGTCCTGTTCGCGGACCTCGTCGGCTTCACGCCCTTCGCCGAGGAGAAGGACGCCGAGGAGGTCCGCAACATGCTGACCCGCTACTTCGACGTGGCCTCGGACGTCATCACCCGCTATGGCGGCACGGTCGAGAAGTTCATCGGTGACGCGGTGATGGCGGTCTGGGGAGCGCCCACGGCGCACGAAGACGATGCCGAGCGCGCCGTCCGCGCCGGACTCGACCTGGTTGATGCGGTTCGCGGCCTGGGGCCGACCATCCAGGCGCGTGCCGCCGTCTTAACCGGCGAGGCGGCGGTCACCATCGGTGCCACCAACCAGGGCCTGGTCGCCGGCGACCTGGTCAACACCACTGCCCGTCTCCAGTCGGCGGCACCACCGGGCAGCGTGCTGGTGGGCGAGGCGACCTACCGGGCGGCGAGCCGAGCGATCGCCTTCGAGGAGGCCGGCGCGCAGGCGCTCAAGGGCAAGTCCGCCCCGGTCCCCGCCTGGCGGGCGCTGCGGGTGGTGGCGGAGGTGGGTGGCAAGAACCGATCCGAAGGGCTGGAGGCGCCATTCGTCGGCCGCGATGACGAGTTGCGCCTCCTCAAGGACCTGTTCCTGGCCACCGGTCGCGAGAAGCGCATACGCCTGGTATCGGTCATGGGACCGGCAGGCATCGGCAAGAGCCGCCTGGCATGGGAGTTCCTCAAATACGTTGACGGATTGGTCGAGGACACCTGGTGGCACAGCGGCCGATCGCCTGCCTACGGCGAGGGAATCTCGTTCTGGGCGCTGGGCGAGATGGTCCGCGGACGATGCGGCCTGGTTGAGACCGATGACGAGACGACCACCCGGGCGAAGGTCGGCGCTGCGGTCCGGGAGTGGATAACCGACGAGGCCGAGCAACATTGGGTCCAGCCCGCCCTGTTGACCTTGCTGGGAATCGAGTCCGATGTTGGATCGGAGCAATTGTTTGCCGCCTGGCGGACCTTCTTCGAGCGCATTGCCGCCCGCGCGCCGGTGGTCATGGTCTTCGAGGACCTCCACTTTGCCGACTCTGGCACGCTCGATTTCATCGACCACCTGCTCGAGTGGAGCAAGGGCCTGCCCATCACGGTCGTGACGCTGGCCCGGCCCGAGCTGCTGGAGAAGCGTCCCGACTGGGGCGCCGGCAAGCGGAATTTCACGTCCATCTACCTTGAGCCGTTGCCCGCGGCCGCCATGCGGGAGCTCCTGGCCGGCCTCATCCCCGGCCTGCCCGAGCGCGCCGCCAAAGCCATTGTCGAACGGGCGGATGGCATCCCGCTGTACGCGGTCGAGACGGTCCGCATGCTGCTTGCCGATGGCCGGCTGAAGGAGGAGGCCGGCGTCTACACCCCGGTCGGCGACCTCACCGCGCTGGCCGTTCCGCAGACCCTCACCGCGTTGATCGCCGCGCGGCTTGACGGCCTGGACCCCGCCGATCGAACCCTCGTCCAAGTCGGCTCAGTGCTTGGCCAGTCGTTCACGGTCGCGGGTTTGGCGGCCGTTTCGGGCACGCAGGAGCGCGACCTCGAGCCGCGCCTGCGGGCGCTCGTGCGCGGTGAGCTGCTCACCCAGGACGCTGATCCCCGATCGTCCGAGCGGGGCCAATACGTATTCGTACAGGCGCTCATCCGCGAAGTCGCCTACCACACCCTCGCCAAATCCGATCGCAAGGCCCGGCACCTTGCCGCTGCCCGGTTTTTTGAGCAGCTCGGGTCCGATGAGCTGGCCGGCGCACTGGCGGGCCACTATCTGGCGGCGCATGCAAATGCGCCCGCTGGACCCGAGGCCGACACCCTTGCCGCTCAGGCGCGAATTGCACTGAAGGCGGCAGCCGATCGCGCCGTTGCCCTGGGAGCGCACGAGCAGGCCGTCGCCTTTCTCGAACAGGCCCTCACGGTCACCGACGACCTCAAGGAGCAGGGCGAGATCCTGGAGCGCGCCGGGGACTCAGCCACCATCGCCGCAGGCTACGAGCGGGCCGAGGCGTTGCTGCGGCGGTCGGTCGAGATCCATCGTCAACGCGGGGATCGAATCGGTGCAGCACGGGCAACCTCGGCCCTGGGCCGGACGTTGGGGGCCGGGTCAAAGGGGGAGGCCGCACTCGCGCTTCTTGAGCCAGCTTCAGCGGAGTTTGCGGACCTCGCTCCCGATCCCGTGGTTGTCGAACTCGACGGCAGACTCGCTGCGGCCTTGGCAGCGGACGGGGCGGACTACCACAAGGCCTTGGAAATCCTGGAGCGCGTCCTGGAGGCGGCCGAGCACCGCGATCTGGTCGCCGTCCTGGCTCGCGCGCTGAACACAAAGGGCGCGGCGCTTTGCGAGCTCGGTCGGCTGCGGGAGGGCATCGGGATCATCAGGGCGAGCGAGGAACTGGCCCGCGAGAGCGAACTCACCGGCATTCAACTTCGGGCCATCGTGTCGCGAACCTACTACGTGCAGGAGACCGACCTCGCAGGCTCATTGACCGGGATGCACGCGGGCCTGGCGCTCGCGCGCCGAGTCGGAGAGCGCTCGTTCATGCTGCGCCTCATGAGCAACATCGGCTACACGGCCTTTGTCGCCGGAGACTGGGACGGCGGCCTAGCGATGCTGGATGCCGGACTGGCCGAAGAGGTCGAGGGCTTCCACAGAATGGCGCTGCTCAGCAACGCACTCGTCATCCGGGCCTGCCGCGGCGAATCCGTCGCCGAAGGGCTGGCGGAGCTCGAACGGGCGACCGTCGGCGAGACAGATTCTGGGCCTATGGTCTCCCTCCTCGACCCGCGGGCCAATGCGGCACTCGCGGATGGACGGCTCCGCGATGCGCGCGCCGCCTGGCTCCATATACCGGAACTCGTCGCCAGCTTGGCACCGATCAGCTTGTACCAGGCGGCTCGCGCCGCCCTGTGGGACCGCGACCTGGAGGCAGTGCGGGCCGATCTCGCGGCACTGGACGCGACCGGCGTCCACGGCCGAGTGGTCGAGGCCCGCCGAGCGACCCTCCGCGCCGGGCTGGCTGCCCTGGAGGGACTGCCCACCGATGCGCTCGTCCTGTACCGCGCGGCATTCCGCGCTTGGCGCGATCTCCGCCTCCCGTGGGATGAGGCGCTCACCGCCATCGACATGGTGACGCTGCTGGGGCCCGCTGAACCGGACGTGGCGGTCGCGGCCGCAGGGGCGCGCGAGATCCTAGTGCGCCTCGGCGCCAAGCCGTTCCTCGACCGCCTCGACGCCGCCCTGGCTGGCGCAACGCCGGTCGTCAGTCCCCCCAGCAGGGTTGACGAACGGATCGACACCCCATCGGACGCCCGCCTCACCGCGCGATAGCCCAGTCAGGTCGGCGACAAGGCCAGCCGCCGGGCTGCCAATGCGTCGTCGATCCCCTCAGGCCTGGTCGACAACCGAGCCAAGAGGCGTTTGCGGTGCCGCTCCTAAAGGACCTCCTTCTGATCGGCTCGACAGCGGGAGCCCGCTAGGTACGAATCAGACGGCATTTGAGGGGCTCCCCTTTTGGGACGGGTCTGCCCTTCGGCCCGGTAAGCCGCTGGTACGTGCCTGCCAGGTAAGGTTGCCGCGGCCGGGGCAACGTTGACGGCGCGATGAGCTCGAGCAGCGACGGCCGCGGCGATCGGTAGCGTGCTGGCGAATCCCGGCGCCTAGACCTGCTCCATCCTCTCGGTCGGCTCGGCGAGCGTGACTCCGACCCCGATGGCGCACGCCACGCACGGTGCCGTGGGTTGCATTGTGGCCGCCTGGGTTCATGCCTGGCTACTTCGATTCCACGGATCGTCGCAGCCCAGGACGTGCGAGTCACGTACCGCGTGCCGCCTGAGGTTCGCTTACCGGATGGAATGGTGGAGATGAGGGGACTCGAACCCCTGACCCCTGCGATGCGAACGCAGTGCTCTCCCAACTGAGCTACATCCCCACGGAGCGGGCCGAAGTATAACAACGGGTCGCCGGAACCGCCCCTGG
>JBDSIN010000119.1:0-21786 GCA_039917955.1 Candidatus Limnocylindria bacterium | reverse complement strand
CCGCGATGCGGATCATGTTCACGATCATGAACAGCACCGTCAGCCCGACCAGGCCCAGCGCGGCGATCCCGGCCGTCCGAATGACGCCGATGATCCCGAGCAGCTTCTCGTAGTCGACCTGTCGGGTGGTGATGAGCTCGATCTCCGGCCGATCCGTGAGTGCCTGCTGGACGGAATCCGCGAAATTCGGGTCGGTGAGGGCGATCTCGACGCTCGCGTACAGCGTGATATCGGCACCCCCGAGGTCCAACGTCTCGCCCCGCTGGCGGAATGCCTCCTTCAGGCGCTCCAGTGCCGTCTCGGGGGGCACGTAGTCCACCTTCGAAACGCCCGGGAAGGTCTCGATGTCGGCCACCAGCGCGTCGATCTGCTCCTGGGGCAGGTTGTCCACCAGCCGCGCGGTGACGCCGACCTTGCTCTCGATGAAGCGCAGGCCGCTGTCGAGCCCAGCCAGTAGGATGAACAGGCCGGACAGCAAGACGAGCATGAGGACCACGGTCGCCGTGGCGGCGATGCTCATCATCGCGTTGCGCCAGAAGCCCTGCCACGCCCGCACGATCGAGAAGGCCACGAAGCGGATGAAGCGCATCGGTCAGTACTCCCGCTCGTAGGCGGCGCCGGACTCGTCGCGGACCAGCATCCCGTGCTCGAGCGCCAGCACCCGGCGGCGCATGGCGTTGACGATCTCCTGGTTGTGCGTCGCCATCAGGACCGTCGTGCCCATGGCGTTGATCTGGATCAGCAGTTGGATGATCTCCCAGCTGGTGACCGGGTCGAGGTTCCCGGTCGGTTCATCGGCGATCAGCATGGCGGGGTCGTGGACCAGCGCACGTGCGATCGCGACGCGCTGCAGTTCACCACCGGAGAGCTGGGTCGGCAGGTGGTCATCGTGCTCGTGCAGCCCGACCAGGTTGAGGAGCTGCGGAACCCGCCGCCTGATCTCCTGACGCGTCGCCCCCGTCACCTCGAGCGCGAACGCGACATTCTCGAAGACGGTCTTGGCCGGCAGCAGACGGAAGTCCTGGAAGACGATCCCGATCCTTCGACGCAGCGCCGGCACCTGGCTGCGTCGCATGCGAGCCAGGTCGTGCCCGGCCACCAGCACGCGTCCAGCGGTGGCGAGCTGCTCGCGGATGAGCAGCCGGATGACGGTGCTCTTGCCGGCCCCCGACGGGCCGACCAGGAAGACGAAGTCGCCGGCCAGGATCGTGACGGTCACGTCCTCCAGCGCGACCTTGCCGTTCGGGTAGGTCATCCCGACGTCGGTCAGCGTGATGACCGGCTCGCCGGTGGTCGGCCGCGGCGCGATGGGGCGGGCGAGCATGCTGGTCACGTCCCCGCCACCTGACCGATGCGCGAGCGCAGGTAGCCCTCGATGAAGGCGTCGAGATCTCCGTCGAGCACCGTCGTCGGGTTGCCGGACTCGACCCCCGTGCGAAGGTCCTTGACCATGGTGTACGGCTGCAGGACGTAGCTGCGGATCTGGTTTCCCCACCCGGCCTCGACGTGCACCCCGCGCAGCCGGGCCATCTCGACCTCTCGCTCCTCCATCTGGCGCTCCACCAGCTTGGCGCGCAGGACGGCCATCGCCCGCTCGCGATTCTGGGTCTGGCTGCGCTCGTTCTGGCAAGTCACCACGATTCCAGTCGGGAGGTGCGTGAGCCGTACCGCGCTGTCGGTCTTGTTGACATGCTGGCCGCCGGCGCCGCTGGCCCGATAGGTATCGACGCGCAGGTCCTTCTCATCGATCTCCACCGCCACATCATCGGCGACCTCGGGCATCACCTCGACCAGGGCGAAGCTTGTGTGCCGGCGCTTCTGGGAGTCGAACGGGCTGATCCGCACCAATCGGTGCACTCCCCGCTCGCTCTTCAGCCTCCCGTAGGCCCAGCGACCGTCGATCGCGACCGTGACGCTCTTCAGACCCGCCTCCTCGCCCTCTGTCTGGTCGAGAATCTCGGTCCGGTAGCGGTTTCGCTCAGCCCAGCGCAGGTACATGCGCAGCAGCATCTCCGCCCAATCCTGGCTCTCGGTGCCGCCCGCGCCGGCATGGACCGATACGATCGATGGGCGCTCGTCATAGGGATCCGACATGAGCAGTCGGCCCTCCATGCGGGTCCAGTCCGCGTTCAGCGCCGCGAGGTCGCGATCGAGGTCGGCCGCCAATCCGGCTCCAGCATCGGGCTCCTCGTCGGCGAGTTCGGCGATCTCCGCCAGCGCGATCGCGCGCGCCTCGAGGTCGCGCCAGCTGCCGATCTCTTCGCGCAGTTCGTCCGCGCGGCGCAGCAGGGTCTGCGCGGCGGCGGGATCGTCCCAGAGGCCAGGGTCACCTGAACGCGAGGTCAACTCGCCGAGTTCGACTTCCTTCGTGGGTAAGTCAAAGGCGCACCGCCGTATCGGCCACCAGGCGCGCGAGCCGCAGCGCCTCGTCCTTAATTCCGTCCAACGGACGCCACCATCGGAAGTTCCGGCTCAGTCAAGCGCACGCTCTTGCTGCGGATCTTGGCCGGATTGACACACGGGCAGTACGACTGGCGAGGGCAGGAGCCGCAGTTGCCGTCGCAGTCGAGGGTCATCGCGTAACTGCAGCGCATGCAATCGCGCTCGCACAGGATGAGGTCTTCATACGGGAGGGTGGGGTCTCTGAAGCGGGTGACCAGCGGAAGGGCGGTTGGCTGGGGGGCCGGAGCGGTCGGGGCTCGGTAGTCGGAGCCTCGGCCGGGAGCGGTCAACTGCTTCACAAAGCACTCCACTTGCGCTGAACCGCGAAGTCACCGCGCGTCGCGATCCTGAGTGCCTATCCTAGCCCGTCTGTGCGGATTCGCCAACCCCCCGATTTGGCCGTTCACGCGCCGTGGCAGCGCTTGAATTTCTTCCCCGACCCGCAGTAACACGGGTCGTTGCGACCGATCTTGGGACCGCCCCGCGCCAGTCCCGCCGCGCCGCTTCCCGATGATCCGCCTGCGTCCGCCGCTCCGCCCGCCGCGATGACCGCCCCGCCCTGCGCCAGGTCGAGGAGGCCCTCACGCATCTGTCGCGGCCGCGGTCCGGCCGGTTCCCGCGTCACCGTGACGCGGAAGATGGTGTGGGTCACGTCGTTGCGAATGGTGGTCTTCAGTTCGTCGAACATGCGATAGGCCTCGACCTTGAATTCGTTCAGTGGGTCGCGCTGGCTGTAGGCGCGCAGGCCGATGCCGCGCCGCATGTCGTCAATGGCGGTCAGGTGCTCCACCCACAGCGAGTCGATGACCCGCAGCAGGACCACGCGCTCGAGCACGAGCATCGCGGCGTCGCCGATCTCGGATCGCTTGTGTTCGTAGGCGGACACGACCTGCGCGACCAGCGCATCCGCGATCTGGGTGCTCTCCTGCGCCTCGTCGATGACGGCGAGCTGGGCCGGGCCGAGCGCGGGGACCATGGCCGCGATGCGTAGGGTGAGCCCTTCGCGGTTCCAGTCGCCGGCAAAGTCGCCGACCGTATGCTCGTCCACCAGGGCGCGGACCTCGTCCTCGAGCATGCCGAGCACGGTTGGGGCCAGGTCGTGCGCGCGGAGAATCCGCTCCCGCTCGTGGTAGATCGTCTCCCGCTGGCGGTTGATCACGTCGTCGTACTCCACGACGTGCTTGCGCGTGTCGAAGTTGAAGCCCTCGACGCGCGACTGGGCGCCCTCGATCGTCTTGCTCACCATGCGCGATTCGAGCGCCGTCTCGTCATTGAATCCGAGCGTGCGCATGATCCCCTGCACGCGGTCGCTGGCAAAGCGCCGCATCAGGTCATCCTCGAGAGACAGGTAGAAGCGGCTGCTCCCCTGGTCACCCTGCCGGCCCGCGCGGCCACGCAGCTGGTTGTCGATGCGGCGGGCCTCGTGTCGTTCGGTGCCGAGGATGTGCAGCCCGCCGGCGGCGATCACCCGATCGTGATCCTCGGCGCACTGGCGCTCTGCCTCCGCGAGCGCCGCGGCGGACTGCTCGGGCGAGGCGTCCAGGACGGTGGCGCCCTGCTTGTGGAGAAGCTCGGCGGCGAGCATCTCCGGGTTTCCGCCGAGGAGGATGTCGGTCCCGCGTCCGGCCATGTTGGTGGCGATGGTGACCGCGCCGCTGTGGCCCGCCTGCGCGATGATCTCCGCCTCCTTCTCGTGGAACTTGGCATTGAGGACGTGGTGCTTCACGCCCCTGCGCTTCAGCATCTCGCCGAGCATCTCGCTCACTTCGACGCTGATCGTTCCGACCAGGACCGGACGGCCCTTCTCGTGCTCCTCGACGATCTCCTCGATGACCGCCCCCCATTTTCCCTTCTGGCTCGCGAACACGAGGTCGGCGAAGTCGTCCCGGATCATCGGCTTGTTGGTCGGGACCGCCACGACCTCGAGCCCGTAGATCTTGCTGAACTCCTCCGCCTCGGTCTCAGCGGTTCCGGTCATGCCTGCGAGCTTGTGGTACATGCGGAAGTAGTTTTGGAAGGTGATGGTGGCAAGGGTGCGGGACTCGCTCTGGACCTTGACCCCCTCCTTGGCCTCTACCGCCTGGTGCAGCCCCTCGCTCCAGCGCCGGCCCGGCATGAGTCGCCCGGTGAAGTCGTCGACGATGATCACCTCGCCGTCTTTCACCACGTAGTCGCGGTCGCGGCGGTAGAGCGCCTCGGCCTTGAGCGCCTGTTCGAGGTGGCGCGCCATGCTGAAATCGTTGTCGAAGAGGTTGTCGATGCCGAGCAGCCGCTCCATCTTGTCGGTGCCCGCTTCGGTGATGGCAACCTGGCGGAACTTCTCGTCGATGATGTAGTCCTCCTCGGCGCGCAGCCGCGGTACCAGCTGCGCGAACTGGAGGTACTTGTCGGCCGACTCCTCGGCGTTGCCCGAGATGATCAGCGGGGTCCGCGCTTCGTCGATCAGGATGTTGTCGACCTCGTCGACGATGGCGTAGTAGTGGCCGCGCTGCACGCGCGCCGCCAGGTCGGTGACCAGGTTGTCCCGGAGATAGTCGAAGCCGTACTCGTTGTTCGTGCCGTAGGTGACATCGGCGGCGTACGCCTCGGCCCGGGTGACGGGACGCAGGTTGCGGAGATGCTCATCGGTCTGAGGAAACTCTGGGTCGACAAGGAACGCAGCGTCGTGCTGGATGCTGCCGACACTCATCCCCAGGCGCCAGAAGACCAGGCCGATCCATTGCGCATCACGTTTGGCGAGATAGTCGTTCACCGTCACGACGTGCACGCCGCGCCCGGTGAGTCCGTTGAGGTAGGCGGCCAGCGGCGCGACAAACGTCTTCCCCTCGCCCGTCTTCATCTCGGCGATGGTGCCGGCGTGGAGGACCATCCCTCCGATCAGCTGGACGTCGTAGTGCCGTTTGCCGAGAGCTCGCCGCATCGCTTCGCGGACCGCGGCGAAGGCCTCGGGAAGGATCTCGTCGAGCGCCGCGTCGATCTGAGCGCGCTCCTCCTTGCGCTGAGCGCGCCGCTCCTCGCTCAGTCGATTCGGGTCAGAGACCGCGAGCTCGGAGCCCTCTTCGTCGCCTTCAGGCGCCGCGCGCTGCTCGAGCGGGATGAGCAGGTCCCCTACCGCGTCGCGCAGCCGGGCACGCAGCAGATCGGTCTTGCCGCGCAGCTCCGCATCGGTGAGGGAGGTGAACTGCGGCTCGAGCTCGTTGACCTTGGCGACCGCGGGGAGAAGCCGCTGGACCTCGCGCTCGTTCGAGTCGCCCAGCCGCGTGAGGAACTTCAACATTGGGAGGCGGAGTATAGACCGGCCGACCGTCGAGTCCGAGCCCGCGGCATGGGCCTCAGCCCTCGATCGGGGGCTCGTCGGTTTCCGCCTCGTCGGCGCTGCTGCCGCCCCAGAAGGTCATCTCCTCGACCATGTGCACTTCGGACGAGAAGAGCGCGCCAACGCTCTCGCCACGGTGGATCCGCTTGATCGCCTCGCCGAAGAGCGGGGCGATCGAGAGGACCGTGATGCGGTCATGGATCGCCTGCGCCGGGAGCGGGATCGTGTCGGTCACGATCACCTCGGTGATCGGGCTGCCGTGGATCCGCTGCAGCGCGTCGTGCGAGAAGACGCCGTGGGTGGCGCACGAGTAGATCGCCCGGGCGCCGTCGGCGACCAGCGCGTCGACCGCCTCCATCAGCGACCCGGCGGTATCGATCTCGTCGTCGATGATCACCGCAGTGTGCCCGGCCACCTCGCCGATGATGTTCATCAGCTCGGTCTTGTCCTCGTTGCCGACGCGCCGCTTCTCGACGATCGCGAGTGGTGCCTGCAGAATCTCGGCGAAGTTGCGTGCCCGCTTGGCAAAGCCCAGCTCGCTGACGACCACGATATCGGGCAGGTTCTTGGCCTTGATGTAGCGCGACAGGATGTGGATGGCGGTGAGCTCGTCCACAGGGATGCTGAAGAAGCCCTGGATCTGGCCCTGGTGCAGGTCCATGCTGAGGACCCGATCGGCCCCTGCCACGGTGAGCATGTCGGCGATCAGTCGCGCGGTGATTGGCACCCGTGGCTGATCCTTCTTGTCGGACCGCCCGTAGGCGTAGTACGGCATCACCGCGGTGATGCGCCCGGCGCTGGCCCGCTTGAACGCGTCGATCATGATCAGCAGTTCCATGATCGAGTCGTTCACTGGCCGGCTGGTCGGCTGTACCAGGAAGACATCCTGCTCGCGGACATTCTGCATGACGCGCACGAAGGTGTTGTCGTTGTAGAACTTGAAGACCTCGGCCTCGCCCAGCTCGGTCGCCAGGTACCGGCAGATCAGCTGGGCCAACGGGCGGTTGGCGTTGCCGGCGTAGATGCTGAACTCGTCGGCGTACAACGTCGGTCTCCTGAGGGGGAGGTCTCGCAGCCCGATTCTAGCCGCAGCGCGGTCGTCCGCGGCGGCAGATGGGGCCGGCTACTCCTCGGTCTCTGCCTGGATGTCGTCCGGGCGGTCGTCCACGAAGACAGCGATCGACACGATCCGATCGTCGGGGTCGAGCTTCATGACCGTCACGCCCCGCGAGGCGCGGCGGTAGCGATTGACGCTGCTGACCTCGGTCCGCAGGATCGTGCCGTCCTGGGTGATGAGCATCATCTCCTCGTCGTCGCGCCCCACGATGCGCACGGCGGCCACGTCGCCGGTCGCGGCGTTGAGTGAGTTGGCGATGACGCCGCCGGTGCCTCGGTGGGTGATCGGGAAGTCCTCGAGCGGAGTCCGCTTGCCGTAGCCCTGCTCGGTCACGACCAGCAGCTCGGCACCCGGCCGGACCACCTCCATCCCGATCACCTCGTCACCGGGACGCAGGCGGATGCCGGTCACGCCACGGGTGTCGCGGCCCATCGGCCGGACCTCCGTCTCGTGGAACCGAACGGCCTTCCCCTTGGCCGTTGCCAGAACGAGGTCGTCGGAGCCATCGGTCAGGCCAACCCAGCGAAGCTCATCGCCAGCGACCAGGCTGATGGCGATAAGGCCATTGCTGCGGATCTTGGCGTACTCCGCCAGCGAAGTCTTCTTGATCATGCCGCCGCGGGAAGCCATTGCCATGTAGTGGTCGGCCTCGAACTGCGGCAGGCTGATGATCGAGCTCACGAATTCGCCCTGGTCGACCTGCACCCCCGGTAGATTGATGATCGGCAGCCCCTTGGCCTGGCGGCTCGCCTCCGGCAGGGTGTGGACCTTGGTGATGAAGACGCGTCCGCGGTTGGTGAAGAAGAGGATGTTGTCGTGGGTGTTGGCGACTAGCAGGTGACGGACCGCATCCTCTTCGCGGGTGATCATCGCCAGGCGTCCCTTGCCGCCGCGGCGCTGCGAGCGGAACGCCCCGATCTGTTGTCGCTTGATGTAGCCGCGCTGGCTGAGCGTGACGACGACATCCTCGGCTGCCACCAGGTCTTCGGCCGTCAGCTCGCGGTTCACGTCGGCTTGGATGCGCGTCTTGCGCTCGTCGCCGTACTTGCGCTTGAGCTCCTCGAGCTCGGCGCGGATCGTTTCGAGAATCTTGCGCGGATTGGCGAGCAGGTCCTCGAGCTCGGCGATCAGCCTGATCACCTGCTCGTACTCGTCCTCGATCTTCTTGCGCTCGAGCGCGGCCAGCCGTCGCAGCTGCATCTCCAGGATCGCGTTGGCCTGTGCCTCTGACAGCTTGAAGCGCGAGACGAGCGCGCCGCGTGCGGCGTCGCTGTCGGCCGAGGCCCGGATCGTCTTGATCACCTCGTCGAGGTTGTCCAGCGCGATCTTCAACCCCTCGAGGATGTGGGCGCGCTCCTGGGCTCGAGCGAGGTCGAAGGTGGTGCGCCGTCGGACGACCTCTCGGCGATACGTCACGTAGTGCTCGAGCATTCGCTTCAGGCCGAGCGTGAGGGGCTGCCCGTCGACGAGGGCCAGCATGTTGGCACTGAAGCTGGTCTGCAGCGCCGTGTGCTTGAAGAGTTGCTGCATCACCGTGTGCGGCGAGCCGTCGCGCTTCATCTCGACGACGATCCGCATGCCCGTCCTGTCGCTTTCGTCGCGAATGTCGCTAACGTCGGTGATCCGCTTGGATCCCACCAGCTCGGCCATCTTCTCGATGAGCGTGGTCTTGTTGACCTGATAGGGGAGCTCGGTGATCACGACGGAGATGCGCCCGCGCTCGTTCTCCTCGAACGCGACCTGGCCGCGAATGACGACACGGCCCCGGCCGGTGGCGTACATGTGGCGGATCACATCGACCCGCTCCTTCTCGCCGGTGAGCGAGTTCCGTTGATCTTCCGACCGGAAGATGGTCCCGCCGGTCGGGAAGTCGGGACCCTTGACGATCTCGCACAGTTCGTCGACGGTCATCTGCGGGTTGTCGATCAGGGCGATCACCGCGTCACAGATCTCGTTGAGGTTGTGCGGCGGGATGTTGGTCGCCATGCCGACCGCGATCCCGGAGCTGCCGTTGATCAGGAGGTTGGGGATGCGTGCCGGCAGGACGGTGGGCTCTCGCAGGCGGCCGTCGTAGTTCTCAATGAAGTCGACCGTGTCCTTCTCGATGTCGGCCAGCATCTCGTCGCTGATGGCCATCATCCGGGCCTCGGTGTACCGATACGCGGCCGCGGGATCGCCGTCGATCGAGCCGAAGTTGCCCTGGCCGTCCACCAGCGGGTATCGCAGGCTGAAGTCCTGCGCAAGCCGCACCAGGGCGTCATAGAGGGCGACGTCGCCGTGCGGGTGGTACTTGGCCAGCGCGTCGCCGACCACTCCTGCGCTCTTCCGATAGCCGGATGTGGAACGCAGCCCCATCTCGTGCATCGTGTACAGGATTCTCCGATGCACCGGCTTGAGGCCGTCGCGCACGTCGGGCAGCGCGCGAGCCACGATCACGCTCATGGCGTAATCGATGTACGCCGAGCGCATCTCATCCTCGATCGCCACGCGGCGGATGATCCCGAGCCGCTGTATCTCCATCGGTCTGTGGTCTACCTCGTCACTGCTGTCGTGTCTGTCGTGAAGATCATTCGGACGGTGCCGCGGGGACCGTCAATTCTGTCGGCATCCCGTAGCGAGCCTTGAGCGCCACCTTCTCCGACGGGCTTGCGCCCAGGAAGCGACCCTCCGCCTCGGCGATGATCCGATCGTCGGTACCTCGAACCTCACCGCGGACGCGGTAGATGCGGCGCCTCCGTTCGGTCACCCAGCCGCGCGCGCGCAACTCCTCGCCGGGATTGGCCGAAGATCGATAGCGGATCGTCATCTCGGCGGTAACCGCCCATGAGTCGTAGCTTGACGGCGCCCATGCCATCACCTCGTCGAGCAGAGTCGCCAGGATCCCGCCGTGTACTTTCTCTTCCCACCCCACGAACCGCGGATCGGCCACCCAGGTGGTCGCCGCCGCGCCTTCCTCGAGCTCGATCTCCAGGTGCATGCCGATCGGGTTGGCCCCACCGCAGGCGAAACAGTTGTGATCGGCAAAGGCGTAGCACCGTCCACGACGCCCGGCATCGTCGCCGGGATCGCGAGATGTCCGCTCAGTACCGGTCGAGGCGGTCACCAGGAATCGTCCTCGTCGCCCCAGAAGCCGACCTCGAAATCGTCTCGCGAGCGGCGCAGGCAGTTGTCGGCGATCGCGAGCGCGAAGGCATGGCTGACGGCATACCCGTCGCGCAGGAAATTGACCGCTTCGCGGCGGTCGCCGATCCCGTTCGCCTCCAGAAGAGCGCACCAGTCCTCGAGCTTGCGCCCGGTCTTTCCCTCGACCTGGCGGATATCGGCGATATGTCGGCTGGGCATCGGTCGCCTCGTTCCTGAGTTGGCTAGATATCCAGGTTCCGGACCTTGCGAGCCTCGCCGCGGATGAAGTCCCGGCGCGGCTCGACCCGCTCCCCCATGAGCGTGCTGAACACGTCATCGGCCTCTGCGGGATCCCCGACCGAGATCTGCAGCAGCGTGCGCGTGTCGGGGTTCATGGTCGTCTCCCACAGCTGTTCTGGGTTCATCTCGCCGAGCCCCTTGAATCGCTGCACGCTGACGTTCTTGGTCTTCCCCGTCCGCGAGAGCTCCTTCACCGCCGCCTCGCGCTCCTTCTCATCCTTCGCATATCGGGTCACCTTGCCGGTGCTGACCCGATAGAGGGGCGGTTGGCAGAGATACAGGTAGCCGTTCTCGATCACCTCGGGCATGTGCCGGAAGAAGAAGGTGAGCAGGAGCGTGCTGATATGTGCGCCGTCCACGTCTGCATCGGAGAGCAGGCAGATGCGGTGATAGCGCAGCTTGGTGATGTCGAACTGGTCGCCGATCCCCGCCCCCAGGGCGATGATCAGCGGCCGGATGTTCTCGCTCGACAGGACCCGATCGAGGCGGGCCTTCTCGACGTTCAGGAGCTTTCCGCGCAGCGGAAGGACCGCCTGCGAACGTCGGTCGCGCCCCTGCTTGGCCGACCCGCCGGCGGAGTCGCCCTCGACGATGTACAGCTCGCTGCGCGCCGGGTCACGCTCCTGGCAGTCGGCCAACTTGCCCGGCAACGCCATGCCGTCGAGCGCCCCCTTGCGAATGACCAGGTCGCGTGCCTTGCGCGCAGCCTCGCGGGCCCGCGCCGCGGTGAGCGACTTCTCGATGATCCGCCGACCGTCGGCAGGGTTCTCCTCGAGGTGCTGCATGATCCCGTCGCTTACCGCCGTCTGCACCGCTCCCTTGACGTCAGCATTGCCGAGCTTCGCCTTGGTCTGTCCTTCGAATTGCGGGTCGGTGAGTTTGACGCTGATCACCGCGGTCAGCCCCTCCCGCACATCCTCCCCCGACAGGTTCGTGTCCTTCTCGGAAAGCACCCCCGCTTTGCGCGCCCAGTCATTCAGTGAGCCGGTCAGCGCGGCGCGGAATCCGGTGACGTGCGTCCCACCGTCCACGGTGTGGATGTTGTTGGCGAAGGCGAGCACGTTCTCGGCAAAGCCGTCGTTGTACTGGAGTGCCACCTCGACGCTGGTCGTGTCGACCATCCGCTCAACGTGCATCGGCTGGTGGTTGAGCACGCCTCGGCGCCGGTTCAGGTGCCGCACGAAGCTGATCACACCACCTTCGAAGTAGAGGTTCTTCTCGCGGTCGGTGCGCCGGTCGCGGAGGCAGATCCAGAGCCCCTTGTTGAGGTAGGCGGACTCGCGCATGCGGGTGGCGATCAGGTCCCAGGAAAAGTCGAGCGTCTCGAACATCTCGGGATCGGGCTGGAAGATCGTGCGGGTCCCGTGCTGGCGGTCCCATCCGGGCTTGAGGCCGCGGTTCGCCTCTGTCGCGCCGCCCTGTTGGCGAACCGTCGAGGTGGGCTTGCCGCGCGAGTACTCCTGGGACCAGCGCTTCCCGTCGCGCAGCACCTCGACGCGCATCTTTGACGAGAGCGCGTTGACCACGCTGACACCGACACCGTGGAGGCCGCCCGAGACCTTGTAGCCGCCGCCGCCGAACTTGCCGCCGGCGTGCAGCACGGTGTGCACCACCTCCAGCGCGTCCTTGCCCGACGAGTGCTTGCCAACCGGGATCCCGCGACCGTCGTCCACGACCTCGACCTGCCCGTCGGTATGCAGGGTGACCTCGATTCGCGTGGCGACCGATGCCATCGCCTCGTCGATGCTGTTGTCCACCACCTCCCAGACGAGCTGGTGCAGGCCGCGAGCGTCGGTCGATCCGATGTACATGCCAGGTCGCTTGCGGACGGCCGTCAGCCCCTCGAGGACCTGGATGTTGGCGGCGGTGTAGTCGCCGACCGCCTTGCTGCCGCGGGCGCGGCGGGTCGGCTCGGCGGTCATCGGTCGGCCCCGGTGGTGCTGTATTCGGGTCTGGCGGTGCCAGCGGATGCGCCAAGGCTGCCGCGGCGGATGATGGCGTACAGGCGATCCAGCTCCTCGTCGGAGTAGAAGTCGATCACCAGGCGCCCGCCCCGGCGGGTGCGCACGATACCGACCTTCGTGGCAAGCATGCCGCGCAGCTGCGCCTCCAGGTCGGCGAGGTCGTCGCTCACCGGTTGCTGGCGTCCCGCTGCGCGCGGCGCCCGGCGCCGTCGGACGAGCTCTTCGGTCTGGCGGACCGACAGGTGCCGATCGAGGACGATCTGGAGCGCGGCGCGCTGCAGATCGGCCATGGTCAGCGCTGCCAGCGCGCGACCATGGCCCTCGCTGATCCGACCGTCGGCGATCGCATCGCGGGTATCTGGTGCCAGATCGAGCAGACGAAGCGCGTTGCTCACCGCCACCCGACTCTTGCCGACCTGCCGCGCGACGTCCTCGTGCGTGAGGCCGAAGCGATCGATCAGCTCCCTGTAGGCGGCCGCCTCCTCCATCGCGTTGAGATCAGTGCGCTGCAGATTCTCGACGAGCGCCAGTTCCAGCGGCCCGGTGCCGTCGGACTCTCGGACGGTGACGGGGATCTCGGTCAGCCCGGCAAGACGTGCAGCGCGCAGGCGGCGTTCGCCGGCGATCAGCTCGTAGCCTCCGTCAGCAGTGCCGCGCACGATGATCGGCTGCAGGACGCCGTGCGTAGCGATCGAGGCCGCCAGCTCGGCGATGCCCTCGTCGTCGAATCGGCTCCGCGGCTGGACAGGGTTGCGCGAGATGCGGTCGAGCGGGATCGTCTGCGCCCGCAGGTCGGTGGACCTGGGAATGAGCGCCTCGAGCCCACGTCCCAGACCATAGGACCTAGCCACGCGCCGCAACCTCGAGCGCAAGCGCCCCGTAGGCACGAGCGCCGCGGGACGACGGATCGTAGACGGCGATCGGCAGCCCATGGCTCGGCGCCTCGGCGAGGCGCACCGATCGTGGTACCACGGTGTCGTACACGGTCCCGTTGAGGTGGCGGCGCACTTCGGCGGCGACCTGCACGGAGAGCCGCGTACGCCCGTCGAACATGGTCAGCAGCACGCCGTCGATCTCCAGGCGCGGATTCAGGCTCTCGCGAATGAGGCGGATCGTATTCACCAGCTGGCTCAGCCCCTCCAGTGCGTAGTATTCGGTCTGGATCGGAATCAGTACGCCGTCAGCGGCGGTCAGCGCGTTCACCGTCAACAGCCCCAGCGAGGGCGGGCAATCGATGAACACGCGATCGTATTTGTGGCCGAGGCCTGCCAGGCAGACCGATAACCGTCGTTCGCGTCCCGGCATGCCCACCAGCTCCACCTCGGCACCCGACAGCGCAACTGCCGAAGGCACCAGGTCAAGACCCTCCACCGCCGTACGGAGCGTCAACTCGCCGATCGGGACCCGATCGATGAGCGCGTCGTACACCGACCGGTCGAGCGATCGCCGATCGACACCAAGCCCGCTCGTCGCGTTCCCCTGGGGATCCAGGTCGATGACAAGCGTCGAGGTTCCGGAGAGGGCCAGACTGGCCGCCAGGTTGACGACGGTCGTCGTCTTGCCGACGCCGCCCTTCTGGTTGGTACACGCCGTGACCCTGACCACGGCCGCTCCGCTGCGAGTTCAAATGGGCACACCCATTCTACCAGTCCAGGGCCGGATCGACGGCTTATCGCGGCGTTATCCACAGTCCCGAGCCACGCTCCCACGGCAGCCCCAGCACCCGGAAAGTTTCACGTGGAACGGGCGCAGGGCCGTCCTTCGGCCCGCCGCCAAGCGAGTTGTGTTTCACGTGAAACGCTCACCTCGACCCCTGGCCGACACCGTCGCATCGGTATACTCGAGCCACCGCCCTTCCAAGCCGTCACGCCGACCCAGGGGACCCAGATCAGCTACACCGGCGTACTGCTCGCTCTCATCGCCGGGATCGCACACGCCGCCATCGCACCGGTCGTGGTCATCGGCGGCGTGCGACCGAATCTCGTGCTGATCGTCGTCGTGCTCGTCGCCGTCATGCGAGGCTTTGGGCCGGGCGTCGCCTGGGCGTTCGTGGCCGGCCTCAGTGCCAATCTTCTCGGACGCGAACCACTCGGGAGTATTCCGCTTGCCCTGCTCCTCCTGGTCGTCATCGTGGCTGCCGGGGAACGGGTCTTCGGGCGCATGCCGTGGGTCTATCCGGTCGCGGCCGTCTTCATCGGGTCGCTTGTTGCCGATGTAGTCGCCCTGGGCGTGCTCAGCCTCGTTGACCTGCCGCTGCAGGGCGGGATTCCCTTTGATCTGCTGCTGCCGGCCGCTCTCCTGAATGCCGGTCTCGCGGGGCTGGCCCTGTACCCGGCACGTCTGTTGCTGCTGCGCCTCGACGTGCCAGATCAGCCGTCGTGGTGACCGGCTGATGACGGATCCGAACGAGGGCCGGTCCGACCTGCCGCGCTCGCGCGCCCGTTTCGTGGCCGTGTATGTCGCCGCCGCGCTCATCTTCTCCGGCCTCGGCGCGCGACTCTTCCAGCTCCAGGTCGTCGAGGGTGCTCAGTACGCCGCCCGCGCCACTGCCGCGCGCACCGTCGAGATCCCGATCCGCTCTTCCCGCGGCCTGATCTTTGACCGGGAGGGCCGTCCGCTGGCGGTCAACACACCGTCATGGACCCTGTACGCCCGCCCCGCCGACCTGCCCGCGCGGCCATCCGACCGATCGCGCGTCCTGCTGCGCACCGCCGACATGGCCGATCTCCCGGTATCGATCCTGGAGGCGCGCCTCCGAGCCTTCAGCGGGTCGCCGTTCGACCTCGTTCCGCTGGCCCGCGGCATCAGCCGTGAGGCTGCACTCCTGATCGGCGAGCGCGCGAACGAGCTGGTTGGGATCTCGGTCGATGTCGAGGCCGTCCGACAGTATCTCAACGAGCGTGGGGAGGTGGACGGGGCCCTGCTCTCGCACGTGCTCGGTTACACGGGGCCGGTGTCTCGCGACGAGTACGCGGAACTTGCCGGGGAGGGGTATCTGCGCGACGACTCGATCGGTCGCGATGGCGTCGAGGCCAGTTACGAGGAGTCGCTGCGCGGGACGTACGGCGGACAGCTGTGGGAGCGAGATGCTTCCGGCCGCCCGGTCAAGGTGATCGAGACGATCGCCGATCCGGTTGCAGGCCACAACCTGGTGCTGAGCATCGACGCTCGTATGCAGCGCGTCGCCACCGACTCACTGCTGTGGGGGCTGGGCGTGGCGGGCGTCGCGCAGGGCGTGACGATGGTGATGAATCCGCAGACGGGCGAGATCCTGGCCATGGTCTCGCTGCCCGCATACGACAACAACAAGTTCGCCGGTGGCATCTCGGAGGAGGACTACGCCGCCTACCTCGAAGATCCCACGCTTCCGCTGCGGAATCACGCCATCGCGGACATCTATCCGCCCGGGTCCACCTTCAAGCTGGTGACCGCCATCGCCGCACTGGAGGACGGCGTGACCACCGCGTCACAGCGTTGGCCAACCTACGGCTGCTACCAGATCCCCGACGCCCCGACCGGGCAGTGCCTGTTCGACTGGAATCGCGCCGGGTTCGGGCCGCTCAACATGGTCCAGGCCTACGCCAAGAGCTCCGACACATTCTTCTACCAGATGGCGATCAACGTGGGACTCGACCGGCTGGGCTTCTGGGCCGGCCAGCTCGGATTCGGTGAGCGCAGTGGGGTGCAGTTGCCCGGGGAATCGGCCGGGATCGTGATCAGCCGGCGATGGGCGCAGTCACAGGGTCGTCCCGATGTCTTCACCGGTGAGCTCGCGCAGGCGGGGATCGGCCAGAACGTGATCGCCGTCACGCCACTGCAGTTGCTGAACGCCTACAGCGCGCTCGCGAATGGCGGCCGATTGATGCGACCGATGATCGTGCGCGGCGAGGCGGACGCGGCCGGGAGCCTGGTTCGCGCCTACGCGCCGGAGATCGTGCGACCGCTTCCGGTCGCCGAGCAGAACCTGCAGACCATGCGGATCGGCGCCCGCCAGGTGATCACCACCGGACACGCCTACAACATCCGCGACCTGCGGTTGGCCGGCGCTCTGTCCGGCAAGACCGGGACCGCCGAATTCGGCACCCCAGCAGCCGATGGATCGCTGCCGTTTCACTCGTGGTTCGTGGCGTGGGTGCCATCGGCGCCAGGCGCCACCGACGCCGACCTGGCGATCGTCACCTTCAGTTACGCGGCAACGGTGCGGGGCAACGTCTCCCTCGAGGTGGTCAAGTACTTCCTCCAGCAGTGGTACGAGCTCGACCAGGACATCCGGCTCGACCCGCGCGACTTCTCCCTGGTGGCGGCGAACTAGTATGGCAATTGTGAGCGGCGCAACATTTGTTGATACTCTGCGCGCGCACCGCTGGCGCGCGTTCGACCGGCAGCTGCTGCTGTACGTTCTGCTGCTGGTCGTGTTCGGCGTGGCGCTGGGCTTCTCGGCCGACTACACGGTGGAGAGCACTCCCGGTGCGCTCTCCCAGACGGTCAAGACGCTCGTCTGGGCAGCCATCGGGCTGACGCTCTTCTTCGTGGCGGCCAGCATCGATTACCACTGGCTCCAAATGCTCGCCGTGCCGATCTACCTCGCGGTGCTCGGGCTGCTGGCGCTGACGATGCTGGTCGGCACGAACCTGTTCGGTGCCCAGATGTCGATCACCGTGGCGGGGTTGGACTTCCAGTTCAGCGAGGTCAGCAAGGTGCTCATGATCGTGGTGCTGGCCAGCTTCCTGGCTTCGCGCGGCGAGCGGATCGGCAAGTTGAGCACCATCGTTGGGGCGGGGCTGCTGATGGCGGTCCCGGCGCTCCTCGTTTTCCGCCAGCCGGACCTCGGCACGGCGCTTGTCTTTGTCGCCATCCTGGTGGGGATGCTCTTCATCGCGGGCGCCAGCATCGGTTGGCTGGCGATCCTGGCGGGGACCGTCGTGGCCATCGCGCCCCTCGCCATCGGTGCGCTGCAGGACTACCAGCGTCAGCGCCTCTTCTGCTTCCTCGACCCGCTGAGCGACCCCCAGGGTGCGTGCTACCAGCTCATCCAGGCGCTCAACGCCGTGGGATCAGGCGGCTGGTTCGGCCAGGGATTGACCGCCGGACGGCAGAACCAGCTCGGCTACCTGCCGGTGCAGTCGACCGACTTCATCTTCACCGTGGTGGCGGAGGAGCTCGGCTTCGTGGGTGGAATCATGCTGCTCGGCATCTTCGCCCTGCTGGTGTGGCGGGTCCTGGCGATCGGCTGGAGTGCGCGCGATCGGCTGGGGATGATGGTGGCCGGCGGGTTGGCCAGCCTGCTCGTCTTCCAGGTGATGGTGAACATCGGGATGGTCACCGGGGTGATGCCGGTGACCGGCGTCCCGCTCCCGTTCGTGACCTACGGTGGGTCATCGATGATCTCGCTGCTGTTCGGGATGGGGATCTTGCAGTCGGTTCGGATGCACGCCTGGAAACCCACCTTCTGACCGTCCGAAGCCGGATCGTCGAGGGCGAGTACCATCGTCAGTGATGACTCCCAGGCCGCCCGACCAGCCGCGTCAACGCTGGCAGATCCTTTTCGCTCGGCGCCACCCGGCCCTGCGCATGCGCCAGGCCGACCTGATGGCGGAATTCGAGCGCGTGTTCGCCGAGGCGGGACTCCCCCTCTCGCGGACGAACGCGCAGCGGCCCCGGCCGCGCCTGAAGTTCGCCGCCAACCTGCCGGTTGGAATCGAGCTGCGCGGGGAGGTCCTCGAGGCGTATTTCGAGGAGCTGGTGCCGATCGGCCGAATCCAGGCTGCCGCGGCTCTTCTGCCCGACGGCCTCGAGGTCGTGGACGCGCGCGAGGTGTGGCACGGCTTCCCGTCGGCCGCCTCGCAGCTGCGGGCGGCTGAGTACGAGATCGAAGTGCGTGGCGACGAGGCTCTGACTGACGAGGCACTGCGCGGTGCGGTGGTTCGGCTGCTCGCCGCGCCCCGGCTGGTCGGCAAACGCCGCCGTGGTGAGAGTGAGCGTCGCGCGGACGCGGGGACCCGCGACCTGCGGCCGCTGGTCGAGGATGTCGAGGTGCTGGAGGTCAACGAGGTCGAGCATCGCGCGCTCCTGCGCCTGGTGCTCCGCCTCGATGCCAGCGGCGCCGGGCGCCCGGAGGACGTGGTCGCGTCTCTCGACCTTCGGCTGCGAGCCGGTCCCGCGGTCCGCACGCGGCTCCTGTTCGTTGACACCCCCCCCATCGCCCGGTAAACTCGCCACTCCGCGGGCAGTAGGTCGGCCCGCTTCGCTGTGCGCCCGCCGTTCGGGACCACGCGACCGTTGAACCAACCCCATTGGAGATGATCATGTACGCCGTCGTCAGCAGCGGCGGGAAGCAGTACCGGGTCGAGGCCGGCAGCACGCTCACCATCGAGCGGCTGGAGGTCGAGCCCGGTGCATCGGTCACCTTTGATCGCGTCCTGATGATCGCGGACGGCGACGAGGTGACCGTGGGCACGCCCGTGGTACCCGGCGCATCGGTGAGCGCAACCGTGCTCGGCGAGACGCTTGGCCCCAAGCTGGTCATCTTCAAGTTCAAGCAGAAGGTCAAATACCGACGCCGCACCGGGCATCGGCAGCACATGATGAGCGTCCACATCGACGCCATTCACCCGACCGCCCCGAGCGTGGTGACCGCGACCGAACCGGAGGCAAAGCCGAAGGCAGCGGCCAAGCCGAGGACCGCGGCCAAGCCGAGGACCGCAGCGCCGGTCGAGGAGAAGGCTGCGACACCGAAAGCAGCTCGTCCGCGGACGCCGCGCGCCAAGGCCGTTGCGCCCGACAAGGCCGCCGCAGAGCAGCCCCAGCCGCGAGTACGCCGCGCCAAGCCGCGAGTACGCCGCGCCGCCAAGCCGAAGGTCGAGGAGTAGAGGAACCAGATGGCACACAAGAAAGCCGGCAGTTCCAGCAGGAACGGCCGCGACTCGGCCGGTCAGCGGCTCGGCGTGAAGCGTGGCGATGGACAGCGCGTTCTGTCGGGCACGATCATCGTTCGCCAGCGCGGCAGCACCTTCAACCCCGGCCAGAATGTCGGTATGGGGCGGGATTACACGCTCTTCGCCACCGCCGATGGCACCGTCAAGTTCAGTTATCAGACCCGCGACAAGAAGCGCGTCAGCGTCGTCGCCGCCGGACCGTCGCCCGCCTAGGCGGAGCAGGAAGCCCAGGAGCCCCATGAAGCCAGAGATTCATCCGCAGTACCATCAGACCCAGGTGCACTGCGTCTGCGGGACCACCTTCACCGTCGGATCGACCGTGGAGTCGATCCGGGTCGAGGTATGCGCGAATTGCCATCCCTTCTACACCGGCACTCAGAACATCGTCGACACCGCCGGCCAGGTCGAGCGCTTCCAGCGCCGCATGGATCGCGCGCAGCACTAGACATGTCATGCGCCGGCACCTGACCGGGTGGCCGGCGCGCCTGACGCCGCACCTCATCTTCCTCGTCCCCGAGTTGCTGATGGCAGCCGGGCCATTCGTGATCTCCTCGATCGCGCGCGCCGGTGAGCGGCCGCGATTCCGCATGCCCGACTTCTTCTACGGCGGGCAGGCGTTGATCGAGGGGGTCATGATGCGCGGCCGCACGACGGTTGCGATGAGCGTCCGCCCACCGTCGGGCGAGATCCGCACCTACTCCGAGCCGCTGCCGTCGGCGATGACCCGCGGGCGCTGGATCAAGGTCCCGTTCGTGCGCGGTGTGTTCGTGCTGTACGAGGCGCTGGTGATCGGCACGAGAATGCTGATGCGATCCGCGGCGATTGCGGCCGAGGGGGAGGACATCCAGATCGGCAGGGGGACCATGGCCCTGACCATGATCTTCTCGATCGGCTTCGCGATCGCCCTCTTCTTCGTGTTCCCGCTCGTCCTGTCCACCTTCGCCGAGCGTGCGACCACCAGCGACCTGCTCGCCAACCTCGCCGAAGGCGGGATTCGGCTGGTGGTCTTCGTGGCCTACATCGTCCTGATCGGGATGATGGCCGAGATCCGGCGCGTGTTCGCGTATCACGGCGCCGAGCACAAGGCGATCAGCGCCCACGAGGCGCAGCGTCCGCTCACCCCCGACGAGGTCGACCGATTCAGCACCGCGCACACGCGCTGCGGCACGACCTTCCTGCTGATCGTGGTGGTCGTCAGCATCCTCTTCTTCAGCCTCATCCCGCGGACCGGCATCCCCTTCCCGATCCTCTTCCTGTCGCGGATTGCCCTCGTCCCGGTGATTGCCGCCTTCTCGTACGAGCTGGTCCGCTTCGGCGCCAGCCACTACGGGAACGGGCTGGTGCGGGCCATCTACGCGCCCGGTCTGTGGCTGCAGGCGCTCACCACCCGCCCCCCCGATCACTCGATGCTCGAGGTCAGCATCGCCTCGCTGGAGTCGTGCCTCGCCGCAGATCGGGAGGCTGCCGCCGCTTCCGGCGCCGGCCCGGCGAAGAGCGAGGACGCGAGTCTCAGCATCGGCGACGACGTCACCCCGCCCGCGGACCGATGATCGATCGCCTCCGAGAGATCGAGGCGCGCTACCAAGAGGTTGCGCGCGAGATGTCCACGCCGGAGGCCGCCACCGACCCGGCGCAGCTGCAGCGGCTCGGTCGAGAGTTGTCGCGGCTCGAGCCGGTCGTGAACGCGGTGCGCGCCTGGAACGCGGTACGCGAGGAGCTCGAGGCCACGCAGGCGATGGCCCGCGACCCCGAGGAGGAGGTGCGCGCCATGGCCCGCGAGGAGCTGATCTCGCTGGAGGCGCGTGAGGCCGTCATCGCCGACGAACTCCGCGTCCTTCTCGTTCCGCGCGACCCAAACGACGAACGCGGCGTGATCCTAGAGGTTCGCGCCGGCACCGGCGGCGACGAGGCTGCGCTTTTCGCCGCCGACCTGCTGCGGATGTACGCCCGTTACGCCGAGCAGCGGCGCTGGAAGCTCGAGCTGCTCTCCACCAGCGAGGGGGGTGGTGGCGGCTTGAAGGAGGCGATCGCCGAGATAGCGGGTGACGGCGCCTACTCGCGACTCAAGTACGAGAGCGGCGTGCACCGGGTGCAGCGCGTGCCGGTCACCGAGGCATCGGGCCGGATCCACACCTCCACCGCCACGGTGAGCGTGCTCCCAGAGGCCGACGAGGTAGAGATCCAGATTCCCGACAAGGACCTGCGGGTGGACGTCTATCGGTCGAGTGGCCCCGGCGGGCAGAGCGTGAACACGACCGACAGCGCAGTGCGGATCACGCACCTGCCGACGGGGATCATGGTCGCCATCCAGGATGAGAAGAGCCAGCACAAGAACAAGGCCAAGGCGCTCAGCGTCCTGCGGGCCCGGCTGCTCGAGATGGAGCAGGCGCGCATGGCCGAGGAGCGTGGTGACCAGCGGCGTGCACAGGTCGGAACGGGCGAGCGGGCGGAGAAGATCCGCACCTACAACTTCCCCGACGACCGGGTCACCGACCACCGGATCGGCCTGACGGTGCACAACCTGCCCGGCCTGCTCGAGGGTGACCTGGATCGCGTCGTTGATCCGCTTGCGGCAGCCGACCAGGCGAG
>JBDSIN010000118.1:0-20673 GCA_039917955.1 Candidatus Limnocylindria bacterium | reverse complement strand
TCGGCGGCGGCCCGTCGCACGGCGTACACGAAATGGGGGGCGCGGTAATCCAGGTTTCGCGGGAGCGCCAGCTCGATCCGTTCTGCGGCGGCAGCCTCACGTTCAGCCTGGCTGATCGCCCCGGTGGCCACCATGCCGTCGAGCACGAAACCCTGCACCGTCAGGGCGCGTGCGCTTCGAGTAACAACCAGGACCGGGTTGCCGGCCGCATCGCGCCCGCGGAAGGCCGACTGGGTGGGGTCGAGGGCCGACGGCGCGCGCACGAGGCCGGCGAGCAGCGCCGCCTCGCCGATCGACAGCTGATCAGCCGCTGCGCTTGAGGTGATGTCCTTGCCGAAGTACCGGTTGGCGGCGGCCCAGATGCCGTAGGAGTTGTTGCCGTAGTAGACCTGGTTGAGATACATCTCCAGCAGCTTCTGCTTGCCCTCGAGCCCGGGGAACCGGTCGCCGACCCGCAGCGCAAGCAGGGCCTCCTTGATCTTCCGCTCCCAGACGCGGTCTGAATCGGTCAGGAGCGAGGCGTCGAAGAGGCGAATGCGGACGAGCTGCTGGCAGATCGTCGAAGCCCCCGACACCGTCTCCTCCGCGGAGAAGTTCTGAAGAGCGGCGCGCAGGATGCCGCGGAAATCGATGCACGGGTTGGTCCAGAAGGTGCGGTCCTCCGCGGCGACCTGGGCGTCGATCATCACCTGCGGAATCTCGGCGAACGGGATCACCCGACGCTGCTCGGCGGCGAAGCTGGCGAGCTCGACGCCATCGGCGGACAGGACGCGCGAGCCCTCGCTCAGCTCGAAGCTCTCGAGATCACCCGGATCGGGGAGGCCGGCGGTGTATGACGCGAAGACTCCCATCAGACCGATGAACAGGGCAACCGCCAGCACGGCGAAGCCGCCGAGCACGATCGCCGGCAGGGCGGCGACGCTGCCGTGCGGGCGTGGGTTCGAGCGGCGTGAAGGGCGAGCGCCGGCATGGCGAACGCCGCGATGCGCCTGATTGCGTCGAGTCATCGGGGACCGACTGTAGCACGCTCGGCCGCGGTCCTATACTCACGCCCCATGAGCGCTGACCTCCTCGGCGACCTCGACTGGCGAGGCCTGGTCGCCCACAGCACCGACCCCGACAGCCTCCGCGCTGTCCTCTCCGGTGACCCGATCAGCTTCTACTGCGGCTTCGATCCGACCGCGGAGAGCCTGCACTTCGGCAACCTGGTACAGCTGGTCACCATGCGTCGGCTGCAGCTCGCAGGGCACCATCCGATCGCGGTGGTCGGCGGCGCCACCGGCCTGATCGGTGACCCGAGCGGGAAGAGTGCCGAGCGCAACCTGAATGAGGCCGAGCTGGTCGGGGCCTGGGTCGAGCGGATTCATGGCCAGGTCCAGCGCTACCTGGCCTTCGACGGCGCAAATGCTGCACGCATCGTGAACAACCTCGACTGGACGGCACCGCTGTCTGCACTCGATTTCCTGCGGGAGATCGGCAAGCACTTCAGCGTCAATCGCATGCTCGACAAGGAGTCGGTCAGCGCCCGCCTTGGCGGCAGCGGGATCAGCTTCACCGAGTTCAGTTACCAGGTGCTCCAGGCGCTCGACTACCTGGAGCTGCACCGTCGCCATGGCTGCGCCCTGCAGACCGGCGGCAGCGACCAGTGGGGCAATCTGACCGCCGGGGTCGACCTGATCCGACGCGTGACCGGGGACACGGTCCATGCCCTGGCTACGCCACTCATCACCAAGGCGGACGGCACCAAGCACGGCAAGACGGCGGGCGGGACGCTCTGGCTGGACCCGCAGCTCACCAGCCCGTACGCGTTCTACCAGTACTTCGTGAACACCGACGATGCTGACGTGGCGGCACTCCTCAAGGTCTTCAGCTTCCGCTCGCATGTCGAGATCGAGGATCTGGTGGCGGCCACCGCCGCTCGACCCGAAGCACGTGAGGCACAGCAGGCGCTGGCCGCCGAGCTCACGACGCTCGTGCACGGACAGGACGAGACCGATCGGGTCCTCCTCGCCAGTCGGGCGCTCTTCGGTCAGGGGGAACTTGCAGATCTCGACGCGCGCACCCTGCAGTCGGCTCTCGCGGAGCTGCCGGGTACGGAGGTCAGCGGCGATCTTCCATCGGTCGTTGATCTGATGGTCGCCACCGGACTGTCGGAGAGCCGGTCGGCCGCCCGTCGAGCGGTCACCGATGGCGGCGCCTACCTGAACAATCAGCGCGTGACCGATGCTGCCCAGCTGCCCGCCGCGGCTGACCTGCTCCACGGCCGCTGGTTGGTGCTGCGACGCGGACGCCGGACATTGGCACGGGTCGAGCGGATCCCCTGAACCGTTACTGGCCGGGGGTCAGTGCTTCTCGCCCGCGGCGACCGCGGCCTCGTGCTCGGCGATCACCTTCTCCGCCACGTTGTGCGGTACCTCGGCGTAGTGATCCAGCTTCCAGGTGAAGCGCCCGCGGCCCTGCGTGATGCTCCGCAGCTCAGTGGCATAGTGGAACATCTCCGCCTGCGGTACCTGCGCTCGCAGATGCTGCATCCCGTCAGCGGAGTCCATCCCGAGCACGTGCCCGCGCTTGGCGGTGATCTGGCCCATCACATCGCCCATGTACTCGTCAGGGACGATCACCTCGACCTCCAGGATCGGCTCCAGGAGTGACGGATCGGCCTCCGGGAATGCGCGCTTCAGGGCCTGGCTGGCGGCAACCTTGAACGCCATCTCCGAACTGTCCACGGTGTGGTAGCTGCCGTCCACCAGGGTGGCGCGCATGTCGACCACCGGGTAGCCGGCCAGCACCCCCTCGATCATCGCCTCGCGGAGTCCCTTCTCGACGGCCGGGATGTACTGCTTGGGGACCGCGCCGCCGACGATCTTGTCGCCGAACTCGAAACCGGACCCACTCGGCAGCGGTTCGAAGTTGATGACCACGTGCCCGAACTGTCCGTGGCCGCCCGTTTGCCGCTTGAAGCGGTTGTCGATCTTCGCCGCCTTGCGGATCGTCTCGCGATAGGGGACCCGCGGACTGCCGGTGATGACCGACGCGCCGAACTTGCGCTTGAGCCGCTCCACGATGACGTCAACGTGCGAATCGCCCATGGCGGTGAGGATCGTCTCGCCGGTGCCGTCCTCACGGTGGACGCGCACCGTCGGCTCCTCCTCCAGCATTCGCTGAAGTGCCTGGCCGAGCTTGTCGAGGTCGGCCTTGCTCTGCGGCTCGATGCTGACCTGCAGGCTCGGTGCCGGAAACTGCAGACGGGGAAGCTCGACCGACTGACCGCGATCCGCGACCAGCGTGTCGCCGGTATGGGTGCTAGTCATCTTGGCGACCGCGACGATATCGCCGGGTCCCGCCTGTGGCATCACGACCTGCTCCTTGCCGAGTACGCCGAGCACGTTGCCGATGCGCTCGTCCTCCCGTCGAGACGCGTTCCACAGATGCGCCTGTGAGTGGAGGGTGCCGGCGATGACGCGCAGGTAGGTGAGTCGCCCGACGAACGGATCGGCGGTCGTCTTGAAGACCTGGGCGACCAGCGCCGCCGCCGGGTCCGGCTCGATTCGCTTGCCGCCGATCGCGATGCGAGCACCGACCTCGGCGGCCGACGGGACGTGCTTGGCGATCATCGTGAGCAGCTCGCGAACGCCGATATTGCGCAGTGCGCTGCCGACGAAGACCGGGACGACGCTGCCCTCGCGCGTGCCCTTGTGCACAGCCGCCTCGATCTCCGCATCGCTGAGCGTCTCGCCGTCCAGGTACCGCGTCATCAGCTCGTCGCTCGCCTCGGCGGCGGCCTCTACCAGTGCCTCACGTCGCGCCTCCTCCTCGTCACGCATCTCGTCGGGGATCGGCACCTCCTTCGGCTTGCCACCCTCGTAGACGTTGGCATGCTGCTCGATCACGTCGATGTAGCCCCGGAACGAGTCGGCCGAGCCGATCGGGAGGTAGACCGGGGCGATCTTGGGGCCGAAGCGCGCCTTCAGGGCGTCGAGCACGGCCCGGTAGTTCGCGTTCTCGCGGTCCATCTTGTTGATGAACACGAAGCGCGGCAGGCGGCGCTCGTCGGCCAGCCTCCAGACCTCTTCGGTCCCGACCTCGACCCCTGCCGACGCGTCCACCACGACGATCACGGCGTCCACCGCCGCCAGCGCTTCGACCACCTCGGCCTGGAAGTCTGCGTAGCCGGGCGTATCCACGATCGTGATTCGCGCCCCGTCCGCTTCGACCGTCCCGATCGCCAGGTTGATCGTCTGCCCGCGCTTCTGTTCGTCGGGATCCCAGTCGAGCGTCGTCGTCCCCGCGTCCACGCTGCCGAGACGACCGATTGCGCCCGCGTCGAAGAGCATCGCTTCGGCCAGGCTCGTCTTCCCCGCGCCGCCATGGGAGATGAGTGCCACGTTGCGGATCAGGTCGGGGCTGGTCGGCTTCATCTGAACTCCTCGTGCGCGGGTGATGGCGTCGCCCGGGGCTCATTGCGCCTCGGGCGGTAGTGAGCGAGAGATGTCGTTCGATTATAGGGAGCGGCACGACTGCACCCGGTGCCACACCGATCAGTCGGCGGCGTGATAGCTCGCCAGCACCCAGTCGGCCTCGCGGTCGCTCCATGACCCGAACGCCCAGTCCGGCCCGTAGCTGTCCGGAAGGTCCAGGGTGACACCCACCGACCGAAAGGTGTGCACCAGCTCGGCGCCCGCTGCCACCGCCTCGGCGAGATCCTCTGGCCGCAGGCGGAGCCCGTAGGAGGTCCCCAGTCCAACGGCGAGGATCGTTCCGGAGGCCGGATGAACCAGCGCTGGCCCGTCGAAGACGAGCCAGCGCGCGTCGGCCGGCAGCGAGCCGTTGAGCGTCTCCCATAGGCGCTCCACAACGTCGGGGTGCGCTCCGAGGTGCCATCGATCGACAGAGGAAGGCGGAGGCCCAAAGCCTGCGTCATCGGCATCGCGGCCGCGGCCAAGGTGCCGGAGCGCTCCCGCGTTTTCAGGTCGATCGAAGACGGAGACCATCCACCCATGCTAGGGGCGACGCCGCACCGTTGCTACAATCGGGCCCAGGACAGTCAGCCAGGGCCCGGCCGGCAGCACCATCGGTCATACCGGTGTCGGGCACGCACAGCCAAGGAGGACCGATGTCCGGGCACAGCAAGTGGTCGCAGATCAAGCGACAGAAGGGTGTCAACGACGCGAAGCGCGGCGCCCTCTTCACCAAGCTGACCCGCGAGATCATCACCGCCGCCCGGCAGGGCGGGGGAGACGTTGACGGCAACTATCGGCTGCGAATGGCGATCGACCAGGCGCGCGCCAACTCGATGCCCGTCGAGAACATCAAGCGGGCCGTCGAGCGCGCCACCGGATCGGGCGCCGACGCCGAACAGTACGAGGAGATCACCTACGAGGGACTCGGTCCGGCAAACGTGGCGGTGATCGTGTCGGCCATGACCGATAACCGCAACCGGACAGCCTCGGAGGTGCGCAGCATCTTCAACAAGATCGGCGGCTCGCTCACTCCGGTGGCGTGGCAGTTTGAGCAACGCGGATTGATCAGCGTGCCGTTGCGCGGGAGCGACCCGGACGAGGTGACGCTGGCTGCCATCGACGCGGGCGCGGCGGACGTCGGAACCCCGGAGGGCGGGGCGCTGCTGCTGATCACCGAACCGGCCGACCTCGAACAGGTGCGGACCGCGTTGGAGGCGGCCGGATACCCGGCCGAGTCGGCAGAGCTGTCGATGGAACCCACCATCAAGGTTGAGATCAGCGATCAGAAGGCAGCCCGGCAGGTTCTGGACTTCGTCGAGAGGCTCGAGGACCTCGAGGATGTGCAGAACGTCTACGCGAACTTCGACATCGCTGACGCGCTGATGGAGCAGTTGGAGGCGAGCGTCGCCTGACGGCGACCCGTGCCTCACGACTGCACGGCTACGATAGCCGCGTGATTGCGCTCGGTATCGACCCCGGCACCGCGGCTTGTGGCTTCGGCGTGGTGGCGCTGGAGCAGGGCAAACTGCGCCTGGTCGATGCGGGCGTGATCCGAACCTCCTCGACCGATACCGATGCCGAGCGCCTGCGGCAATTGCACGATGCCCTGTCGGCGCTCGTCGCCCAGCATCGACCGGGGCGCATCGGCGTGGAACGCCTCTTCTTCCAACGCAACGTTCAGACCGCCATGACCGTCGGGCAGGCACGCGGAGTTGCGCTGCTGGTCGCCGCGGAGTCGGGCATCGACGTCGATGAACCGACCCCGAACGAGGTGAAGCAGTCGGTCTGCGGCAACGGGGCGGCAGACAAGGCCCAGGTGGCGACCATGGTGGCGCGCCTGCTTGGTGTGCGACTCGCCGCGGTCCCCGACGATGCAACCGACGCGCTGGCGGTCGCGATCGGCTGTGCGCATCGGGGAGCCGTCGACGCACAGCTGGCGGCGGCACGATGATCGGGTCGTTGCACGGCCCGGTTGCGCACGTCGGCCCCGAGTTCGTGCTGATCGAGCTGGGTGGCGTCGGGTACCGGGTACTCGCCGGGCCGGCCCTTCTGGCGAAGCTGCGGGTCGGCTCAGAGGCTCACCTTTTCATTCATCACCTCGTCCGCGAGGACCAGCAATCGCTCTTCGGGTTCGGCGCCCCCGAGGAGCTCGCCTTCTTCGAGCTGCTCATGACGGTAAGCGGTGTCGGCCCTCGGCTCGCGCTTGCCATCACCAGCGCCTACCCGGTCACCAAGCTGCAACTCGCCATCGTGACCGACAACCTGGACGTGCTCACCTCGGTGAGCGGGGTGGGTCGCAAGACCGCGCAACGGATCGTTCTCGAGCTGAAGGAGAAGATCCATGCCGCGGGTATCGCAGGCGGTGGGGGATTGTCCGCCGACTCGGACGTGGTCGCCGCGCTCGAGTCGCTCGGCTACACGGCCACCGAGGCGCGGCGGGCGGCGGGTGCCGTCGCCGACACGGCTGGGGAGCTGGATGCCCGGATCAAGGCGGCACTACAGGAGCTGGGGCGCAACCGATGACGCACGGGGTCGCCACCCGATGGAGCGATCCAGAGGTCGCGCGCCGCATCCTCACCGAGCTCCGCGTTTGGGCGGTGGTCGGCTGCTCGCCCGACCCGTGGCGCGCCAGCCATGGTGTGTCGCGAACGTTGCAGAGGCGCGGGTACGAGATGATCCCGATCTACCCACGCCGCGTGGTCATCCACGGCCAATCCACCGTGCCCGACCTGTCGACTGCGGCCGCCGCACGCCCCACGGGCAGCCCGATCGAAGTGGTCGACATCTTCCGGGCCTCCCATCGGGCTGGTGCCCACGTTGACGAAGCGATCGCCATCGGCGCCAGGGCGGTCTGGCTGCAGCTCGACGTCTGGGACGAAGCAGCCGCCAAGCGAGCGGACGCTGCCGGACTGCTGGTGGTGATGAATCGCTGCCCGGCGATCGATCTGCCGGGACTCGGAGTCGCCGGCCCGATCAGTCGCGGCGCATGACCAGGCCGATGCGCCCGAAGGGCGGGCGCGGGTCGGCGTAGGTCTTCACCCGGGGATCGGTCTCGCTCTCGGCGCCGACATCCCAGAGCCGGTTGGTCGCCTCGAAGCTGACCTCCGCCAGCTGGGGCCAGCGCTCCAGCATCCGCGACCCGATCTCGTTCACCAGGTGCTGAATCGAGAGGCTGACGAACTCGTGAAAGACCGACCCGGCCAGGTCGGCAACCTGCTCGCCGGCGACGTAACGGGACGGATCGGTGCCCAGCGCATCGGCGGCATCGGCATAGCGCCACCCGATGTCGCACCAGATATGGAGGGGCCGGTCGCGGCGCTCGGGCAGGGTGGTGTGCTCGTCACGGGCGAAGTCGGCGAAGGCGCTGCCGGTGATCTTGATCAACTGCAGGTCCGTGCGGCCGCACGCATGCCCGGTGACCCGCAGCGCGTCACCGTCGCGCTCGAGGTCGAGCGCCGCGGTCGACCTGTCATTGCGGTCGCGCGCGAAGAGAACCTCGGAGGGGGTCCACCCGCTGCCGCCCTCGGCGGAAACCGTGACGGCCGGGAATGGGAGTTCGCGGCCGAGCATGGTCACCCGCTCCATGTGGGGATAGGTGGCCAGGAACGCGGAGCCGACGTCGTGCAGCCACCCTTCCAGGGTCGTCGCTTGCGTCGCGAGACTCGCCGCGTGCATGAAATTCTTCATCGTGTCGGTGGCCACAACGAGGCGGTTGTCACCGCGGGTGTAGGCGTCCAGGAATGTGGTGCCGTGCACGACGACCTCGAGCTCCGCGGCCATCAGCGTGTTGGACCGGCCGGTGAACGCCGACTCCGGAATCGGCGTCACGCCGCGCAGGGGCGCGCCCCAGGTTCGATAGACCTTCACGTCGGACTTGCCGTAGCGGATCTCGTAGCTCATGACCCGTCCTCTCCGGGGATCTCATCGACGCCGCGAAGGCTGCGCATTCGGTCTCCGGCGATGTAGATCGCATCCTGCACGCCGCGTCGCAGCTCCGCCTCCCGGTCGTTTCGCAGCGCCGCTTCCATGAGCGGCACGATGGCCGACCTCGGCCTGCCCGCCACGAACACGACGTATCGGAAGCCGAATCGCTGCTCGTAGATCTCATTGAGGACGGCCAGATCCTCCGCGACTCCAGGCTGGTCCCCGGCCGGGTCCTGGTCGTCATCGCCGTTCTGCTCCTCGCGTGACATGGTCGACATCATGGCCACCTCCGCGCCGATTCGCGGATGGGCGTCGAGCAGCTCGAGCAGCTCTGCCTCGGGGGCGGTGGCTGCCGCATCGTGGGCGGCCGCCAGCAGGGCGTCATCGGATTCGAATGGCCGAGCGATCGCAATACGCTTCAGGAGTTGCGGCGCACCCTCGAAGAGGGGAGCGAGTGCGTCGGCGAACGCGTCAACGGGGAGCGCGTTCAGCGCGTCGGTCGCCGGAAGATCCATCAGGTTCCGCGGTAGGTCGTCAGGCCAAACGGTGAAAGGAGCAGTGGAACGTGATAGCTGCGCCGGGCGTCGTCGATGCGAATCCCGATTGCCATGTTCTCGAAGAAGTCGGTATCGCGATCGAGCGTGGCCGCATAGGCGGCCAGGTCGAAGACCAGCTGGTACTCCCCTTCCTGCAGCTCGCCCGGCAGGAGTGACCGGATTCGTCCATCGGCATCCGTGACCTGCTCACCCATCAGCTCTGGCTGACCATCCTCCTCCAGGCGGAAAAGCGCGACCGGCAGACCGGCTGCCGGAGTTCCCACTTCCAGGTCGAGGACGTGGGTCGAGATGGTTGGACGGTGATCTGCCACTGCTATCCTCCGCGCATGGCGAACCTGACGATCCGCGTTGGCGATCTTCACTTTACCGCCCGATGGGAGACCGATGCGCCCCAGACGGCCGAAGCGGTGCGCCGACTGCTGCCGATCCGCTCGCAGCTGATCCACTGCCGCTGGAGCGGGGAAGGCACCTGGGTCCCGTTCGGCGACCTCGACGTTGGGGTCGGTTACGAGAACCACACGTCCCACCCGGCTCCTGGCGACCTGCTCATCTACACCGGCGACCTGTCCGAGTCCGAGATCCTCTTTCCCTACGGCGCCTGCATGTTCTCGTCGAAGCTGGGCCAGCTGTCCGGCAACCACTTCGCCAGCGTGGTGAGTGGGGCGGAGCAGCTGCGCGAGATGGGCCGCCGGGTCCTGTGGGAGGGCGCGCAGGAGATCGAGATCACCGAAGGGGACGCGTGAGCCTTCTGCGGGCGGCGAGCGAACCGCGCATGCGGACGAGGTTTCCCAGGCAGGCGGGCCCGTCGGCACCGACGCCGCGCAGCGCGACCAAGCGCCGTAACCAGCTCGTCAGGCCTGCTTCCACATGACTGACCTGGTCGTGTCGGGCGGAACCGTCGTGACGGCCGGTGGATCCTCACGCGTGGATGTCGCGGTGGATGGCGGCAGGATCACCGCCGTCGGCGAGGATGTCGGGCGGGACGCGCGTGAGCGGATCGACGCCACGGGGCTGCTGGTGCTTCCCGGCGTGATCGATGTGCACACCCACACTCGACTGCCGAGCCCGGATGAGCCGGACCGATTCTTCACCGATTCGGTTGCGGCCGCATTCGGCGGAACGACCACCTTCCTTGCCTTCAACAACCCGGGTACCGGCATCAGCGGCGAGGGCTCACGCTCGTTGCTGGCGGGGATGCACGAATTCCGCGCTCGAACCGAAGGAGAGTCCGCGGTCGATTTCGGCCTCTCCGCCGTGATCACCGGACAACAGTCCGATCCGATCGCTGAACTTCCCGACCTGATCAACTCCGGCGTCCCAACCGCCAAGGCGTTCATGGTCTACGACTTCCGACTGAGCGATGAGCGCCTCCTTGCGGCGCTTCGCGCCATGGGCCGCCACGGCGGGATGCTGCAGGTCCACTGCGAGAGCGCCACAGTGATCGACTCGCTGGTGGCCGATGCCCTGGCCGCGGGCAACGTCACGTGCCGGCACCATGCCCTCACCCGACCTGCGTACGCCGAGGCGGAGGCGACCCACCGGGCCATCGCGCTCGCTCGTGCCGCGGAGGCATCGGTCTATCTCGTCCACCTTTCCTGCGCCGATGCGCTCGCCGAGGTGGCCGCCGCCAAGGCGCGCGACTGGCCGGTATTCGCCGAGACCTGCCCGCATTACCTGGCGCTGACCGATGCGCGCTATGCCGCCGAAGACGAGGCCGAGGTGATCCGAAGTGTGATCTCGCCACCGCTGCGCTCAGAGGCAGATCGGCAGGCGCTCTGGCTCGGACTGCGAGTCGGCGGCCTGGACGCCGTGGCTTCGGACCACGTCCCGGACCGGCTGGCCGTGGAGAAGGCGATTCCGGCGCCGCCGTTCCCGCAGATCAGCAACGGTGCACCGGGGATCGAGACGCTCCTGTCGGTGGTGCACGGGCTCGGCCCCGCTTCGGGCCGCATGACGCTCGAGCGGATGGTTGACGTCCTGTCCACCACCCCGGCCCGGCTGTTCGGACTGGCGCACAAAGGAGCGGTCGAGGTCGGGCGCGATGCGGACCTGGTCCTGTTCGACCCCGATGCCTCGCGCACGCTGCGCCAGACGAGCCTGCATCACACCTCGGACTTCACGCCGTACGAGGGGCTCTCCGTGCGCGGCTCGGTGCAATCCGTGCTGGTGCGGGGTGAGGCGATCGTGCGAGACGGAGTCTTCGTGGGACGCCGAGGTGCCGGTCGCTTCGTGGAGCGAGCGCTCAGCTGAGGGCGGCGCTCACCCCGAGGATCACGAGTCGAGGGCCGCAAGCACCGGCCGCATCGCCTCGACGGCCACCAGGGTGTTCGGCCAAAGCATGACCTCGAGGCGCGTCACCCCCATTTGAGCGAAGGTCGAAAAGGTGCCGGCGATCTCCTTCGCCGTACCTGTGATGGGGACACCCAGATCGGCCGCTTCCGCTCCATGGTCATCGGTCGATTCCACCCACACGCCGATCGACCGTCCCAGGCTGCGAGGATCCCGGCCGGCTGCGCCACAGGCGGTGTCGAGACCGGCCAGCATTGTCTCGAAGACGCCCGGAAGGCTGCTCTCGGTGGCATACGCACTCCAGGTGTCGGCGTGCTCAACGGCCAGCCGCATCGTGCGCGGTCCGTGCCCGCCAAGCATGATCGGCACGCCGCCGGGACGCGGCCCGCGCGGTCGCTGCTCGAGATCGATCGCGCTGTGGAACTCGCCCTGGAAGTCGGCACGCCCTTCCCGCAGTAGCGGCACGATGATCTGAAGTGCCTCCTCGTAGCGACCGATGGTGCGATCCTCAGGGAAGCCAAACGCTTCTCCCTGCTTCCCGGCATGGCCCGCCCCCAGGCCCAGTAGGAACCGGCCGCCGCTGATCTCATCGATCGTCTCGACCACCTTGGCGGTGAGTCCCGCATTTCTGTGGAGCGCGGAAAGGACCCAGGTTCCGATCTCGATCGTCGATGTGGCCGCGGCGACGGCAGCAGTCATCGAGACGCACTCCCAGAAGCCGCGCGGCCCCGACCACGCGGCCGGCCGCCAGAGCAACTCGTCGGGGATCAGGACGGTGTCGAACCCGATCTCCTCGGCCAGGAGCGCCTGCTCCCGGATTGCGCTCCACGGCACCTTCTCACCGGTCTCGACGCTCTCGAGCATCGGCAGGACCAGGCCGAGCTTCAGCGGACGCATCGGTGGCCTACCCCTTGCCGTCCGTAGTCTCGATCTCCGGCGGGCGCCCGTCCCCGGACACGGGCTCGCCGCGGATTGCCCCGACGCCGTAGGGGACCCACTTCTCCGGCGACTGGAGCCGATGGCCATCGGTGGATCCGCGGGTGTGGATCTCGGCGAAGCCGCTCGGCTCGATCCACATCTGCTCGCCCCCGAGCAGGCCGGCGATCCCTGACTGGCCCGGCTCGGTGCGCGGATGCTTGCAGTACTCGCATCGCGAGCTGTCGTGCGCGCGGTAGCCGGTCGGCTCCTCGTACGTGGTCATGAAGCCCTCGTAGTTGCGGAGCGCCACCTTGTGGTCCGAGTAGCTGACCAGGTAGTTCGGCGCGACCGGGATCTTGCCGCCGCCGCCGGGCGCGTCCACCACGAAGGTCGGCACGGCATACCCCGAGGTATGGCCGCGCAGCCCCTCCATGATCTCGATCCCTTTGCCGACCGGCGTGCGGAAATGGCCCGACCCCTCCACCAGATCGCACTGGTACAGGTAGTACGGCCGTACGCGGATCTCCACCAGCCGATGCACCAGCTCGCGCTGGATGTTCACGCAGTCGTTGACCCCGGCCAGCAGCACCGACTGGTTGCCGAGCGGAATCCCCGCACGGCTGAGGCGGTCACAGGCCCGCGCCAGCTCCGGCGTGATCTCGTTGGGATGGTTGACATGGATGTTCAGCCAGAGCGGGTGGTATCGGCCCAACATCTCGCACAGCGCGTCGTCGATACGCTGGGGGAGGAAGACCGGGACACGGCTACCGATGCGGATGATCTCGATGTGCGGGATCTCGCGCAGGCCGCGGATGATCGTCTCGAGCAGTTTCGGGGCAAGCGTCAAGCCGTCGCCGCCGGAGATGAGCACGTCGCGCACCTGCGGAGTGCGGCGCAGGTAGTCGAGTTGCGCCTCGTGCTCCTGCCGATTGAAGTTCTGGGCCGGGTCGCCCACGATTCGACTGCGAGTGCAGTAACGGCAGTAGCTGGCGCACTGGGTGGTGACCAGCATCAGGACGCGATCCGGGTAGCGGTGCACGAGGCCCGGGACTGGCGAGTGGCGATCCTCGGCGAGCGAGTCCTCCATCATCCCGGTGAACGCCTCGTGCTCGCGGCCGAGCGGGATCACCTGGCGGCGGATCGGGTCGTCCGGATCGTCGGGGTCAATCAGGCTGATGAAGTACGGGGTTATTTCCACCCGGAATTTGTCGGTCGCGGAGAGGCCCTTGCGCTCCTCGTCGGTCAGGTTGAGCACCGCGCCGACTTCCTCCAGCGAGTTCACTCGGTTGCTCAACTGCCAGCGCCAGTCCGCCCACTTCTCGTCCGGAACGTCGGCCCACATTGGGGCTCGGCGACTGATCGCGAGCGCGCCGTCGGGCCCGAGCCGCTGGGCGGGGTCGCGCTGATTCACGAAGGGGAGGTCGGGGACCGATGCAGCAGGCGGCTGGTGCTCCAAGACTGACCTCCTCACGGGGCTTGGGACCCGGTTCCGGGCCTCCGGCCATGATACCGCCGCCCGTGCGCTGAGGCCGGCGGGGCCCTCAGTCGAGGAGTGGGTAGGCAGCCAACGTAAGGAACTCGGCGAACTGGTCGGCCAGGACCAGGTCGTCGAGCAGCGCGGCCGCATCGGTCCAACGGAATCCCGAGGCAGACGACTGCAGCCGACTGATCTCCTCGTCTCGGATCGCTCGGTACAGCTCGGACGACATCGGTCTCCCGTCGTCGAGCGCGACACCGGTAACCCGCCACTGCCAGAGCTGCGAGCGGCTGATCTCCGCGGTCGCCGCGTCCTCCATCAGGTTGTTGATCGCCGCCGCGCCGTTTCCCGCCAGCCACGACACCAGGTACTGAAGTGCGACGGTCACGTTGGTCCGCACACCCGCCTCGGTGACCCGGCCGCCATCGACGGTCGTGCGAAGCAGATCGGTGGCGGTCCATGACCCGTCGGGAGAACGGTCCTTCTGGTTCGGGCGGTCGCCGAGCGCGGCGTCAAAGACATCGCGGGCCACCGGCACCAGGTCAGGGTGGGCGACCCACGTCCCGTCTGAGCCGTCGCCCGCCTCGCGCTGCTTGTCGGTGCGAACGGCCTCCAGGGCGCGTTCGGTTACCTGCGGTTGGCGTCGGTTGGGGATGAAGGGGCTCATGCCACCGATGGCGTGCGCCCCGCGGGCATGGCAGGTACGCACCAGCAGTTGCTGGTAGGCGCGCATGAACGGAACCGCCATGGTCACCTGCATGCGGTCCGGCAGGATCATGTCGCTTCGAGATCGGAACTTCTTGATCAGGCTGAAGATGTAGTCCCAGCGCCCAGCGTTCAGGCCCGATGCGTGCTCCCGCAGCTCGTACAGGATCTCGTCCATCTCGAAGGCTGCCAGGATCGTCTCGATCAGGACCGTGGCGCGGACGCTGCCGCGCGGGATGCCCAGGTGCTCCTGTGCGGCCACGAAGATGTCGTTCCAGAGTCGGGCCTCGAGATGGGACTCGAGTTTTGGGAGGTAGAAATACGGGCCGGACCCGCGCTCCAGGAGCGCCGCGGCGTCGTGGAACATGACCAGCCCGAAATCGAACAGGCTGGCCGAGATGGGGGATCCATCAACGAGGAGGTGTGACTCCTCCAGGTGCCAGCCGCGCGGACGGATGACGAGCGTCGCGATATCCGGGTTGAGCGCGTACGTCCTGTCATCGGTCTGGAAGGTGAGGCGCCGGCGCACGGCCTCGCGGACCGCCCATTGCCCGGTCACCACGTTGGTCCAGGTGGGGGAGAGCGAGTCCTCGAAATCGGCCATGAAGACCCGCGCGCCGGAGTTGAGAGCGTTGATCATCATCTTCGGCTCGACGGGGCCGGTGATCTCCACGCGACGATCGTCGAGGTCCGGCGGCGCGGGTGCCACCCGCCAGGTCGGGTCGGCACGAATGTGGGCGGTCTCGGGGAGGAAGTCGGGCAGTTCGCCGTCGTCAAACCGCGCCTGGCGGACGACCCGCGCGGCGAGCAGTTCCTGGCGACGCGGATTGAACGACCGATGCAGCTGCGCGACGAATTCGAGGGCGGCCGGCGTCAGGATCTCCTCGGCGTGATCGGTCGCCGCCCTGACCACGCTAACGCCGCCATCGACCACCTACCAGTGTCCCTCATCGCGAACCAGCCGATGCAGCACGCGGGCCGCCACGGCGCGGCGGTAGTCCGCACTCGAGCGGACATCATCAATCGGGGAGATCTCGTCCGCGAGCGAGGAGGCGGCGCGATCGGCAGTCGCCTCGGTTGGTGGGGCGTTCTCGAGCACCGCCTCGGTGCGTGGTGCCCGAATGGGAACCGCCGCCACCGACCCGAGTGCGAGGTGGACATTGTTCCACGCAGCCCTTGAGTCGTCACCCGATTCCCAGGCCAGCGCCATGACCACCTTGCTGATCGCCTGGGCACGCCGGGTGCCGATCTTGCGATACCGCACCGTCCGGGCGGGAACGAGCGGGATGCTGATGCGCAGCAGCAGTTCGTTGGGCGCGAGCGCGGTGCGCCGATACGCCGGCCAAAAGTCAGCGGCGCCGATCACCCGTTCGCCCCCCGCGCTGCCCGCCACGAGCCGCGCATCACAGGCGAGGAGCAGCGGCAGCATGTCACCGGCCGGAGACGCGTTCACCGCGTTCCCGCCGATCGTTCCGCGGTTCTGGATCTGAACTGCCCCAATGGTTGCCGCAGCCTCGGCGAAGGCCGGCAGGAACTCGCCTACCAGCGGCGAGCGACGAATCTCCCCATACGTGGTCAACGCGCCGATCACCAGCGCATCCGACTCGACACGGATACCGCGCAGTTCATCGAGACGCCAGATGTCGAGCACACGCTCGGGCGGCTCGCCCATCTCTCCGGTGATCTGCACCAGCAGGTCGGTGCCGCCGGCGACAGGACGGTACGCCTCGGCCGCAAGCAGGGCATAGGCCTCCGGAAGGGTGCGTGGAGAGACGACCGGTGGCTCGACAGGCATCGTGGCGCGAACCTACTCGACCTGAAGGGCTGAGCGCCGCTGTGCAGCGAGCGCAATGGCTTCGACGATCTTGGTGTAGCCGGTGCAGCGGCACAGGTTACCGGCGATCGCCTCGCGGATGGCTGCATCGGTCGCGCTCGCCCCGCTTGCCAGGAACGCCTCGCCGGCGAGCAGCATCCCCGGCGTACAGATCCCGCACTGGGCGCCGCCAGTCTCGAGGAAGGCTGTCTGCAGGTCGTTCAGCGCCGCGCCGTCTGCCAGTCCCTCGACGGTTTCCACGGAAGACCCCTCCACCTGGCAGACCGGCACCAGGCAGGAGTCGACCACCATCCCGTCGAGCAGCACGCTGCACGCGCCACACTCGCCCTCGCCGCAGCCCTCCTTGGTTCCGGTCAGGGACAGATCCTCGCGAAGCACGTCCAGCAGGCGTCGCATTCCCGGCACCTCGACCTCGACCGGATCTCCGTTGACGACGAAGCGATACGTCATGCCGGGCCACGCTTCGAGCCGGGCGCGCTCACCCCGGGCGGCGGAGGCGTCGGTGCCCCCGTCATGGCCGCCAGGATCCGCTCCGGCGTGGCCGGCAGGTCGTGAATCCAGACCCCGGTGGCGTCGTGGATGGCCGCCACCACCGCTGGCGCACCGACGTCCATCGGCAGTTCGCCGAGCCCCTTGGCGCCGTGCGGGGCACCGGAGAACGGACTCTCGACCAGGATCGCCTGGATCCGCGGGGCGTCGAGCGCGGTCGGGATCAGGTACGTGGCCAGGCGATCGTTGAGGTATCGGCCGTCAACCAGCTTGATCTCCTCGATGGTGGCGTAGCCGATCGCCTGGAGCGTCCCGCCCTCGACCTGGCCCTCCGCCAGGATCGGGTGGATGATCCGTCCGGCGTCGTCAGCCGACACGACGTCTCTGACGCTGACCTCGCCCGTGTCGAGGTCGACCTCGACCTGCGCCACGGCACACGCCCAGCCAAAGGCGGGGTAGGCGTCGCCGCGGTAGGTCGCGTCGTCGAAGTGGATGTTCGGGTACGGCACGAAGCGCTCATCGAATCGGCGCCCGCCGTGCTCCTTGGCGAACGCACCGTACGTCTGCGCGAACTGGCCACCGGTCACAGACTCCACCTCGGCCCGCAGACGCCTCGCCGCGGTGATGATCAACCCGCCCACCACCATGGCGGTGCGCGACGCCACGGTCGGGCCTGAATCGGGAACGATACTGGTGTCCTGTGGCGCGACCTCCACCTCGGCCTGTTCGAGGCCAAGCTCGGCCGCCACCAGCTGCGGAAAGATCGTCTTGGTGCCCTGACCCATCTCGGTCTGGGCGGTCAGGATCCGGACGACGCCGCCATCGGTCAATTCCACCGATGCAACGCCACCGATGTGGACCTCGCCCGACCCGGTGAAGCCGGCCCCGTGCCAGCCGAGTGCCACCCCGATCCCCGACGCAACCCGTGCACCGGACTGGCGCGCTTCCCGCGCGCGCCGCGTCTGTTCGGCATGGCGCGCGAAGTCGCTCGCCTCGGCGGCCGCCTCGAGAACCTCGACGGCGGCGACACTCTCACGCAGCACCTGCCCGGTCGGGGTGATGTCTCCCTCGCGGAAGGCCCATCGGCGGCGCAGCTCGAGCGGGCTGATGTCCAGTGCCTCGGCGATGCGGTTGACCTGCATCTCGGCTGCGAATTCCACCTGCGGAGCGCCAAAACCGCGGAACGCGCCGTTTGGCGGCGTATTGGTGGCCATCGCCCGCCCCGTGATCCGCACATTGGCGCACCGATACGGGCCACCCGCATGCAGCACGCCGCGCGACAGCACCACCGGCGTCAGCGTGCAGTACGCGCCGCCATCCATCACCACGTCGATCTCCTGCGCCACCAGGCGGCCGTCGCGGGTCACGCCGGTCCGGTGGCGGATCACGGCCGGGTGTCGCTTGGTGGTCGCGCTGAGGTCTTCGTGGCGATCGTAGATCATGCGTACCGGCCGACCCGCCTTCCGCGCGAGGAGCGCCGCATGCAGCGCGATGATCGACGGGTACTCCTCCTTCCCTCCGAAGCCGCCACCCGTCTCGGCCTGCACGACCACAGCCTGGATATCGGTGAGGTCGAGCGAGCGCTTCAGGGCACGGTGGATGTAATACGGGCACTGGCAGGAGCCGTGGACCGTTACGCCGCCATCCTCGCGGGGAACGGCGATCATGGCCTGGTTCTCGATGTAGAGCTGCTCCTGGTGCCCGACCCGGTAGGTCCCCTCGATCACCAGTTCAGCCTCGGCGAAGCCGACCTCGAGGTCTCCGCGCTCCACCACGACGTGGGAGAACTCCTCGGTCGATTCGAGTGGATCGAAGACTGGCGGCAACGGCTCGGTCCTGATGGTCAGGTGTCGGCGCGCCTCGCGGAGCGTCGATCGGTCAGCCGCAGCCAGCAGACAGAGCGCCTCGGCCTGGTGGCGGATCTCGCCCCCGATCGGCACCAGGACCGGCTGATCGTCGCGGATCGTGGCGACCACGTTGTCGCCGGGAATATCGGCAGCGGTGACCACCACCACCTTGGTCCAGTCGTACGCCTCGTCGAGGTCTATCGCGAGCAGGCGGGCATGCGGCTCCGTCGAGCGAACGGTGGCGCCGTACCAGGCACCCGGGAAGACAAGGTCGTCAGCGTACTGGGCCAGCCCGATGAGTTTCGCCGGTCCCTCGCGCCGGAGCGGACTCCGTGATGCGGCGCGCCCGGGCAGCGTTGCTCCGGGCGTCAGGATCAGCGCCTCGGGCGCAACCGGCGGCCGCGTGGCGGGCGGCAGCGTGCGCGTCATGCCGGTCTCACTCCTTCCTGGACCGACGATAGCATCTGCACCCCGCGACGCGGCTGGCTCAGCGCCGCAGGAACCGATGGGCGGAGCGGTTCAGAACCGCGAACGCGGCAGCCTGGACAACGTGGTAGACGGCGTTGTGGTCAAAGTGGCGCGGGTGCAGGGAGACGCGACGCACCTGGACCCAGGCAGCAATCACGGTGAGCCCCAGGCCAGCAAGACCGAGTGCTGCAGGAACCCGATCGCCCGGGCGAATGAGGCGACCGGTGAAGCTGCTCGCCAGAGATGCAACCGCCGGGAGGTACCCGACGATCATCATCCGATACGGGGGACTCGTCCGCGTCAGCGCGGCGAGCGCCGTCACGTGGGCCGCCGTGACGGCGGACAACGACCCTCGAGGCGCCTCGTCGGACCCGGCAAGCTGCGCTCCGATCTGCCAGGCCGAGAGACTGGAGGTTGTGACCCCGCCGAGCGAGACGCGCCACAGGCGCTCGCGCATCTTCCCGCCGGGGGAGGGGAGTGCGTGGTACGCCGCCCCCGCCAACGATGCGAGGCTCGTTCCAGCAAAGAAGATGGCAAACCATCGGCGCAGGGCGGTCGGTCCCGCTCGCCGGAGAGCCAGGGTACGCGCAAAGATCGCGGTTTCCAGGGCGATCGCCAGGTCGGTGAGCGAGACCGCTGGCTCGGCGACGCGAAACCGGCTCATGCCGAGCCTCGCCGCAGCGCGCGTCCGGGGAGTGCGCCGGTATGGACGCCCGCGTCCACCACGAGTTGGCCGTTGACCGCCACGTACTCGATCCCGTCGGGGTAGCGACGCGGCTCGTCGTAGGTCGCATTCGAGCGAACCTTGGCGGCGTCGAAGACGACCAGGTCAGCTGCATATCCGGTGCGCAACAGGCCGCGATCGGTCAGCCCCAGGCGCGCCGCTGGAGCCGAGGTCATCTTGCGCATCGCCTCCTCGAGCGAGAGGAGCTGCTCGTCCCGAACGTACTGGCCGAGGATGCGCGGGAACGATCCGTAGGTGCGTGGCGACGGCTTATCTCCCAAGAAGGTCGAGTCGGTCCCGACCATGCCAACCGGATGCCGCACGAAGTGGGGCAGCGTCTCGCTCCACGGACCGCTCGTCACCTGCGTCAGCCGCAGGTCCTCGGCAAGGAGCAGATCACAGAGGGCATCCACCGCGTCGCGCCCCGTCTCGTGCATCACGTGCGCCAGGGTCGTGCTCTCCCAGCGCATGAGCTCTGGGCGCGTGAACGCCCCGAGCCGGATATCGGCCCAGTCGGCTACACCCGCGGTCAGTGCCGCGCGGCCGTGGAGCTCTCGGCGGATCCGCTGGCGAACGGATCGATCCGCCAGACGATCCTTGAGCGCGGCTGGGCCGCCAGCCTGGACCCATTGGGGCAACTGAATCAGGAGGCGCGTGCATGCCCATTCGTAGGGGTAGGTGTCAAAGGTGACGTCCGCCCCTGCACGCCGGGCTTCGTCCACGAGCGCGAGCATCTCTTGGGGACCACCCGGATGGCTGCGACGGTGATAGAAGTGCGTCAGGTGCACCGGACCGCCACCCCTCCGGCCGATCTCGATCGCCTCGCGAAACGGATCGAGGAACGAATCTCCCAGGGGGTAGCGCACGTGCGTGTGATAGAAGCCGCCGAGTCGCGCCACCTCGTTCGTCAGGGCAGCCAGCTCATCGGTCGACGCGAACGAGCCCGGCGGATAGTCGAGGCCACTCGACACGCCGAAGGCA
>JBDSIN010000117.1:0-6205 GCA_039917955.1 Candidatus Limnocylindria bacterium | reverse complement strand
GGATTCGAACCCTCGGAAGAGGAAACCCCCTTCAACGGTTTAGCAAACCGCCGCACTAGGCCACTATGCGACCTCTCCGCGAGCGGCGCCGATGATAGCATGGGACCGTCGGAACGACGCCTCTGAGGGCAGGGTCCGGCCCACCCCATCGACCCCCTGAAAGCCAGCAGGACGACCCGTGCAGCGCCTACCCGTCATCGGCCAGTCCTTCACTCACTCCGCCGTCGAGGCGGTGCTGCAGGCCGGCTTCGAGGCCTCCGAGATCGCTCTCGCGATGGAGCGCTGGGAGAAGCGGCCGCACAAGTTGGCCGATGCCATAGAGCAGCTTCACAAGCCGGAATTCGCCGGCGCGCTGATCGCGGCTCCCCACAAGGAGCGCGCCGCGACCCTGGTCCACGCCCTCTCACCCGACGCGAAGAGCAGTGGCGCAGTGAACCTCATCGTCCGCGACGGCTCGCGCCTGCGCGGCCACAACACCGACGTTGACGGGGTCCGCGCCGGCCTCGCGTCGATCCTCCCCAAGGTACAGGGCAAGTGGCCTCGGCACGCGGTGGTGCTGGGGGCCGGTGGCGGGGCGCGAGCAGTGGTGACCGTGCTGATCACCTCCGGGTTCCTGCACATCGCGGTCTTCAATCGGCATCTGCATCGGGCCGAGGCGGTGGTGGCCCACCTGGCCCGTTCGGCACGACATGTGCAGATGCGAGCCATGCCGTGGCACGAGACGATCCTGGAGGCTGAGCTGGGTCGGGCGAAGCTGGTCGTCAACGCCAGCGGCGTCGGGGTCGAAGAGGGCAGCAGTCCCCTGCCGGCGGGCTTGCTGCCGGCCGACGTGTACCTGCTCGACCTCGTCCTGAATCACGCGAGTACGCCGCTCATGCGGGAGGCCGCGGAACGTGGGGCGACGGTAGCGAATGGGCAGGGCTCGTTCCTTGCCAGTTCTGCTGCGACCTTCCGCCTGCTCACCGGAAGCGACGCTCCGGCCGACGTGATGCGCGCGGCACTCGCAACCGAACTGGGACTCCCCGGCGAGGGGATCGCCGTGGTCGGCGACTAGGAGCGGTGATGTTCTACACCGGCGGCTGGGTCCACGTCATCTGCGGGTGCATGTTCTGCGGCAAGACCGACGAGATGCTGCGCCTGCTGCGCCGTTTCTCCATCGCCGGGCGCCGGGTGGTGCTGATCAAGCCGCGCCTGGACACCCGCACCGATGAAGCCACGGTGGTCTCACGCTCTGGGGCCCACCATCGAGCCGCAACGGTGGATGACTCGCGCGGCATCGACGAGGTCGTCGGCGACGCCGATATCGTGGCGATCGAGGAGGGTCAGTTCTTCGACGACGCGCTGCCCGACGTGGTCAGTCGCCTGGCCGACGCGGGCAAGCAGGTCATCGTGACCGGACTCGATACCGATTTCCGGGGGATCCCGTTCGGAGCGATGCCGCGCCTGATGGCGCTGGCCGACCAGGTCACCAAGCTGACGGCCATCTGCATGGTCTGTGGTGAGCCGGCGACACGCACCCAGCGGCTGATCGACGGGGGGCCGGCGCCGGCCGACTCGCCGCTCATCGTGATCGGCGGCATGGGCGACGAGAAGTACGAGGCACGGTGCCGGCAGCACCACGAGGTACCAACGGCGGGACGCGGAGACGTCTGAACGTCAGTCCTCGTCGATCACGACATCGAGCTCTGCCCAGGCGGCACGGAGCGCGGTCTCGACCCCTTGCGGCAAGGGGGCCCGTGCGAACAGGAAGCCCAGGTATCGGTCTCCCTCGGGGAGCGGAACGACTGTCTCGCCACGCGGAACCGTGATCGAGAGCCCCTCGATGTGGGGAATGGCCGACGCGGCTGCCTGGCCACGCACTTCGCGCAGCCGTCCGGCACGCGGGATGGGCAGCATCAGGACACCGGAAGCGGTCTCCTCGCGCTGGTGCGGAGGGAGCTCGAGGCCGGCGGCATGACGCAGGATGAGCTCCTCCAGGCTGACGCCGGCCCCGAACCGCAGGGTTCGCGCGCAAAGTCCACCGATCGATCGAGCAGCGACCTCCAGCAGCCAGGTCCCCTCGTCGTTGAGTCGTACCTCAGCGTGCACGGGCCCCTCCCGAAGTCCGAGCGCCTGCGTGGCCTGGGCAACCGCACCCTGGACCTCTCGCTGGCGGTCGATGGCGAGCCGGGACGGGGTCACCAGCAGAGTCTCCTCGAAGAACGGCCCGTCGAGTGGGTCGGGCTTGTCGAAGATGGCGAGCACCTCGAGCTCGCCGCCGCGGAGGAGCCCCTCCACGGCGACCTCCAGCCCGGGGATGAAGTCCTCGACAAGGATCTTCGGCTGTCCCCCATCCACCGCGGCAGGCTCGCCCGGCGTGCCCGGCTCGCATCCCAGGATTCGGGCAACCCTCCCGAAGGCCGCAACCAACTCGGCGGGGGTATCTGCGCGAATGACCCCCTGGCTTCCCGAACGCTCGAGTGGTTTCAACACGCACGGATACCGGGTGGTCCCCGCCAGGGCGGCAAGAGATTCCGGGTCGAGTAACGCCGAGTGGGTCGCGAAGTTCGGAGTCGCCAGTCCGGCCGCCGCGAAGGCTGCGCGGGTCTGCGCCTTGTCGCGGCTGCGCCTGACCGCGTCGGGCGGGTTGTGCGGGAGACCGAGTCGCTCCGCCGCGGCGGCGGCGACCACGGTCGAGCCATCGTCGACGCCAAGCACCGCATCGAGCGGATGCTCGCGGGCATAGCGCTCGACCATCGCCGCCCCGCGCTCGGGATCATCGAGCCGGACCAGCATGGTCCCGCCATCGGCCAGCGATTCGAGCGCGTTGCGGCGCTCGGCGCCGACCACGACGTCAACGCCGAGCCGGGCCGCGGCTGCGAGGAAGTCCGCGGTACGGTAGGTGCGCGTGGGGAGGAGGAGCAGAACCCGTGTCATGCCCGCATTCTGGACCATGCCTGTAGGATGCCCCGATGGACGACGCCCTTCTCAACGTCACCCCGGAGGCACACGCCAAGATCCAGGCGGCCGCCAGGAGTGCCGGTCGCCCCGATGCGCACCTGCGGGTGGAAATCGCGAGTCGCCATGGAGCGGGCTTCACCTACGAGCTGACCCTCGCCATGCCCGACGAGCTCGATCCCGACGACATCGCGGTCGAGACGCCCGGAGGCGTCGTCTACGTTGCTGCCGCAGACGTCGAGCAGTTGCGCGGCGCCATCATCGGTCTGAACCAGAACGCGCCCGGTGGGGCGATCGCCATCGACAACCCCAACTCCGGCTGGACCGATCCGATTGCGCAGCGCGTCCAGGAGGTCATCGACACGCAGGTGAACCCGGGCATCGCCAGCCATGGCGGCTACATCGATCTGCTGGAGGTGCGCGAGGGGACCGCCTACATCTCGATGGGAGGCGGCTGCGTCGGCTGCGCCCAGGTGGATGTCACGCTGCGGCAGGGGGTCGAGGTGTCGATCAAGCGATCGGTCCCGGAGATCGTGGCCATCGTCGACACCACGGACCACGCGTCGGGCACCAACCCGTACTACCAGTCCGCCAAGAAGTAGCTGCGGATGCAACTCGACCGGCGCCGGGCTCGACCAGTGCGTGGTCACCCTGCAGCGACACGCTACTTGGACGGAGGACGCCGGCTAAGCACGGTGGCGGAGGGGGTGGGATTCGAACCCACGGAGGCTTGCACCTCAGCGGTTTTCAAGACCGCCGCATTCGTCCGCTCTGCCACCCCTCCTGGACTCAATCTTAACGTGGGACCTTACGGATAAGGTCCCACTCCGAAGCGGCGGTAGCTACCCGGCCGGCAGCGGCTCGTGCGCGTCCGCCTTGGCGCCGCGAAGAGGTCGTTCTCGACGACTCATCTCAGGGAAGGCGCCATGAGGAGTCGAGGGGGACTAGCTGTTCTCGCTGGGGTCCCCCCGGCGCCGTTGCTGGCCCGCCGGACAGGAACGAACGTAGTCGAGCACGGCGCTCAACCGGGCCGTGGCAAGAGCGATCCGGGTGTCGGCGGCTCCGTAGTACAGGCGAACTTCGTCGCGGAGTTCGTCGACGATCCAGCCGCATGGGAACACGACATGGTGAACGTCACCATGGATCTCGTAGGGCTCACGCGGGCCGAAGGCCCACTCGTCGCTTCGGCGGAGCACGATCGTGGGGTCCTCGAGATCCAGGAGCGCGAAACCGATACGATAGATCGGTCCGCTGGCAGCGAGGTGGGCGCCGTGGTACATGACGAGCCAGCCGTCCGGCGTCTCGATCGGTGGCGGTCCCAGGCCGATCTTGCCCGCGTCCCACCAGGCGCCTTCCCGCGACTCCAAGAGGAGCGCGTGGTCGCCCCAGTGGCGGAGGTCAGGCGAGTAGGAGACCCACAAGTGGGCGCCACCGTGCAGCGGCACCGGTCGGTGGATCATGGCCCATCGACCGGCAAACCGCCGCGAGAACAACGCGGCGTCCTTGTCCTCGGGAGGCATGACCGGCCCGAGCCGCTGCACGGTCCGAAAATCAGTCGTGGTGGCAAGGGAAACCAGCGGTCCCCGTCGGCTGTAGGCCGTGTAGCTGATGGCCCACTCATCGCGCTCGGGCAGCCAGGTGAGCCGGGGATCCTCGCAGCCCCAGATCTCCTCGGGATACCGATCAGGCTCCGGTGCCAGCAATGGTGCGGGATCGAAGCGCCAGTCGGTGACACCATCGACGCTGCGCGCCACGTGAAGGTGCGAGATGCCCCGGAAGTCTTCCACGCGAACCAGGAGGAGCGTCTCGGCCCCGACCTGGGCGGCCCCCGGATTGAAGATGGCGTTGGCCGGGTAGGGCAGATCCTCCACCGTGAGGATGGGATTGTGTGGGCTGCGTTCGAAGAGCCCATCCGTCTGCGGAGAGGTCACAGCGGCACGTGCACGGGCACAGCATCGCAGGTGCGAGCGTCGCTCGTCTGGCGCAGCTGCCGGATGCGCTCGAGGGCAATCAGCCACATCAGGCTGGACTCGGCACCCTGGTTTCGATTGACGCCGGACGGCGTGAGCCCGTCGTGGCAGGCTCCATGCTCCGGGAGGGCGATGACCACGTCGCCGTCGTTGCGCCCAAGGAACCAGCCATAGCAGCGCTCCATGGTCGATCGGTGGTCCTCGTCGCCGGTCACCTCGAGGGCAGCCTCCGCGGCCAGGAGCAGGGCGGTGGCCTCGATCGGTTGCTGATCGTATCGAGCACGCACCCCGTCGCGAGCCCACCAACCGGCGTTGCCCACCACGGACAGGTGGCCGGAGGTCGAGGTCTCCACGTCCACGAGCCAATCCAGGAGGTCCAGCCCGCGGCGGACCATGTGCGGGTACCCGAGTCGGTGCCCGCCGACGATGAGCGCATGGGGGATGAGCCCGTTCTCATACGTGAGCACGGTCTCCGGCCACGGCCACGGACCGGGCGTCGTCCCCGACTCGACCCCGTGCCAGAGCGTCGCCGCCAACCGCCGGTAGGTGGCCTCCGTCTCCCCGCCGAGACCGCTCTGAACCGCCGCGTCGCAACTGATCAGGGCAGCGGCCTGGGGGCGCAGGTACCTCAGCTGCGCGGTGCCGGGCAGTCCCCGCTGGAAGAGCGAGATGGCAAGACTGCGGAAACGATCGTCAGCCACGACTCCGGCGGCCTGTCCGAGCGCCATCATCGCCCGCGCATGGGCGTCCTCGGAGCTCGGTCCGATCAGCCAGTCGCCGGCCGCGCCCCGGAAATTGCGAACGCGTCCGCTGTCGTCCGCGAAGGCACTCTCGAGGAAGCGGATGGCACGCCAGGCGCTGGGCGCGACCTCCGACCAGCCGATCTCCGCAGCGTGCAGGAGATCCACCAGGAGCGCACGCGCCACATCATCGGTGCAGTAGCCGTGGGTGAGATCGGGCAGGGCGCCCAGCGCATGCTGGATGATCCCGGTCTCGTCGGAGATCGCTTCAAGACGGCGCCGGATGACTGGATAGAGGGGCGCTCGGTCAGGCACTGGTCGCGGCCAGCGCTGCCGCAGGGGCTTCCGGGGCGGCGGGCCTGCCGGCGATCCTGGCGAAGAGACGACGGTAGGCGGTCCCCACCTCCGGCCAGATCATCGCCCGGCTGTGGCTGTACGCTCGCGCTCCCAATTCGGCGCGCCAGTTCGCATCTCGCAAGAGCGCGATGAAGGCCGCGGCGAGGGCGGTGGATGATCCGGGCGGCACGAGGATGCCCCGACCCTCCGCCAGCAGCTCGG
>JBDSIN010000116.1:0-4568 GCA_039917955.1 Candidatus Limnocylindria bacterium | reverse complement strand
AGGTAGATCAGCTCGTCGAAGCCACGACTGAATTTCTCGGCGAGGTAGCCGATGTCCGACGCGAAGTAGGTCGGCTGGGCGTTCGAGCGGAAGACGACACGGTCCTTGTCGTCGCCGTACGTCGTGGAGCGGAACCAGGTGGCTCCCTCGTCCTGGTACATATGCCCGGCCGCCCGGATCTGCTCCACCGCCCGGGTCACCCACCCCTCGTCGTGGAGCGAAGACTCCCCCTTCCAGACGTCGAAGTGTGCGCCGAGCCGCGCCAGGCTGGCTTCGATCCCGGCGCGCACCTGTTCCGATGCCCACCGCCCGAGCACCCATCCGGCGTCCGCGTCGGCGGCAGTGGCCGCGGTCCACACCTCGTCGGGGACGGCTGCCGCCAGATCGGCAACGTAGTCGCCGTGGTAGCCGTCGTCGGGGACCGGCTCGCCGTTCCGGCGCGCAAGTACGGACAGGCCCAGGTTGTGCACCTGCGCGCCGAAGTCGTTGAAGTAGTACTCGCGCGTCACCTCGTGACCGACCCCTTCGAGCACGCGGCATAGCAGGTCGCCGACGAATGCCCCGCGGGCGTTGCCGACGGTGAGTGGGCCGGTCGGGTTGGCCGAGACGAACTCGACGTTGATGCGCTGCGGCCGAGCCACTCGGACCTGGCCAAAGGCGGGTCCAGCCTCGCGAATGGCCGCCACCTGGCTTGCGACCCATGCCCCGCCGAGGTGGAGATTCACGAAGCCCGGCGGCGCGACGCTGACCTCGGCCACGCTCAGGGCCTGGGGCATGTGGCGGCGGAGCGTCTCGGCGATGCGCATCGGCGCGTCCCGGACGAGCGGCGCGAGCTGCATGGCCGCGTTGCTGGCGTAGTCGCCGTGCTCGGGACGAGCCGGTCGCTCGATGGCCACTGGCGGAAGCGTCACACCCTCGGGGAGCCGGAGGTCGCCGGCGGCCACGGCCGCATCCCGCGCCGCCTCGATTGCGGCGCGCAGGTCGTCGCGCAGGCTCGTCACCGGTCTCGGGCCAGTCGCAGTTCGAGCGCCTGGTCGGGAGCGAAGCCGCGCAACCCGAGGGCATCGGCGGCAACGTCAAGCAGTGCGCCCGCCGGTGCCAGCCCGATCAGCTCGCAGTGGTCGATATCGGTCCCGCTGGCGCGCGCGAGGCGACGGATCTCGTCGACGACCCGGGTGATGCCCGTCCGTTCCCAGTCGACCAGGTTCATGCTGACCTGCGCGTACCGAGGCTCGCCGGGGTTCTCGAGCAGCACACCCATCGCTTGCACTGCCGGCAGTCCACCCGACGACTCGCGGATCGCCTCCGCGATGCGCTGGGCGATGATCAGGTCATCGGTTGCCAGGTTCACGTTGAAGGCGATCAGCGGCTTGCGGGCGCCTACCGCGACAGCTCCGCCCCGCGGATGGAGGCGCTTCGGCCCGAAGTCCGGATCCCGTGACGGGTCGACGCCGAGCTCTTCCTTGAGTCCCTCGTACTGGCCCTTGCGCACGGTGGCCAGGCGCTGCCGCTCAGGACGGAGGGCGGCAGCCCCGTACAGGTAGACCGGGAGCTCGAAGCGCGTGGCGATCTGCTCGCCGAAGCGCCGCGCCAGGTCGATGCACTCCTCGATGCGGGTCGTGCCGAGCGGGACGAAGGGGATCACGTCGACCGCACCGATGCGCGGATGTGCCCCGCTGTGATGCTCCATGTCGATCAACTCGAGCGCACGTCCGACCGCGGCGGTGGCAGCCCGCACGACCGGCTCGGCCGACCCGGCAAAGGTGACCACGCTGCGGTTGTGCGTCTCGTCCCGGGAGTAATCCAGCAGGGTGACGCCGTCGATTGAGCGCACCGTGCGCACGATCTCCTCGACGACCTCGGGACGGCGCCCCTCGGAGAAGTTCGGGACGCACTCGATCAGGCTGGCCACTGACGACCTCGCGGGAATGCTTGGGCGAGACCGATGATACCCGCGCGACGGTTCGCAGCTTCGGCCTCTGCATCGACCTCTGCATCGGTTCTCGTCCGCCTTCGCGGCGCGGGCCCCTACGCGAGTTTTTGCGCGGGCTATTACGCATGGTGCTACATGCATGCCGGACGGTCGCGCGGTGCCCCGTCAGCGTGCCCAAATGTGGGTCTTTAACACCATACGTGATGGGACCTCGCCGCGGGGGCTCTAGATGGAGGCAACATCGACCGATCCCAGCGGATGTAGTACTCCACGTAGTAATCAGAGGAAGCATGCGAGGAGCCACGGGGCGCAGGCCGCGGTGCCACCCCAGGGTCAGGCCTCGGCCGCGACCGCCTGGCGCGGGTCCTCCCTGCCGATCGCGTCGGGGTTCGTCCCCCGGGCGCGGGCCAGCCGCTCGGCGAGCAACTGGAGCGGGATGGCGCTTCCGAGCGCCGCCGCGACGATACGGGGCACCCCGGCGGCGAGCGGCACCGCCAGGCGTCCGGCGGGGGTGAGTCCCAGGGGGAGGTCGTCGCCGAGGTCGGCTGCCACGATCGCCGCCGCCGGCATGCCCAGCGCCGCCGCAGAACGCAGCACGGCCGTCGACCGCTCGACGAGCGGTGCGCCCCACGCCTCGCCATCGGTGAGCAGCAGGACCAGGCCGGTGCGCGCGTCGGCCGCGGCGAGGTGCCCGTGGCGGATCGTCTCGAGGTGGTGGGCCGTCGCCGGCAGTCGCGCCCCCTCCTCGACCTTCAGGGCCAACTCGCGTGCGGCGGGGTAGTCAACCCCGGAGCCGACAACCAGCAGCCGCGTGCAGGGGGAGAGGGCGGCTGCCGTCTCCTCGGCACCCGCCTCGTGGTCGGCTATCTGCAGCAGCGTACGCACAACCACCGGATCGATCGGCTGCTCGCGAAGCGCGCCCGCCAGGACTGCGGCCGCCACCAGCGGCGAGAGATACCCGACCGTGTGGCACCACGACTGATCTTGCTCTTCGGTGAGTACCAGCACGTCGGCCAGGGCGGCTCCCGGCGAGCGGTCGCTCACCGTGATGAGCGCGGTGGCGGCGCCGGCCTCCCGCGCGCCGCGCAACGCTTCATTGGTCGCCGCGGTGCCGCCCTCATGCGAGATGGCCAGGATGACGCCGTAGGCGGGCGGGCGCCTCATCAGCTCAAAGGCCTGGACGCTGCGCACGGTGTTGCCCAGGGCGTCCTCGAGCAGCGCGGCGGCCATCAGCGCGGCGTGGTCGCTCGTCCCGCAACCGGTGGTCAGGATCGGCTGCCCATCGGCGACTGCTGCGTGGATCAGCAACGCGAGCCGCAGGATCGCCGGGTCAGCAGTCAGTCGGCGGACCAGCCGCTCGGCGAGCGCCGGCTCGGCGGCGATCATGTCGGTCATGGCGAACGGCGGGCCGTCGCGCAGGAGCGGCATGGTCGAGCCGGCCCAGGGGTCGGGCGCGCCGGGGAGGGTCGCCTCCGGGTCGAAGTGAGGCATGAGCGCGATGCTACGCGATCTCTCGGTCCGCCCAGGCATCGGTACACTCTGGCGGTGAGCGCCAATCGCCCGAGGGTCCAGGAATGAGCGCGCCTCGCGGACTGCCCGTTCCGCCCCGGGCCAGCTTTGAGCCGAGTCTGCCGGCCGACCCCGACCTGCTCAACCTGCACGACTACGAGCGCGTGGCGGCGCAGCGCCTCGCCCCAGGCCCGCTCGCCTACTTTGCCGGTGGCGCGAATGACGAGCGGACGCTGGATGGCAACCGTGCCGCGTTCGCGAGCCGCGTGATCGTGCCGCGCGTCATGCGTGACGTATCGGCGGTGGACACGTCGGTCGAGATCCTCGGGCGTCGGTGGCCGACACCGATCTGGATCGCCCCCACCGCACTCCAGCGGATGGCCCACCCCGACGGTGAGCTGGCCACCGCCCGCGCCGCCGCGGCGCGCGGCATGACGATGACCCTCTCCACCTCGGCGACCACCGACATGGCCGATATCGCTGCTCTCGGCGGGCCGCGCTGGTACCAGGTCTACCTGCTGGCCGATCTTGGGGCCCGGCGGGCGATGATCGAGCGAGCGGTCGCCTACGGGTACGAGGCGCTGATCCTGACGGTTGACCTCGCTCGACTCGGCCGGCGCGAGCGGGACATGCGCGTCGGCTTCGCCATCCCCGAGGGGATTACCATCCCGAATGTGGCCGTCGCGGCCGGCGTGACACCGGCCGAGGTCGCATCGGTCGCCTTCACCGACAACCTGACCTGGCCAGATCTCGAGTGGCTGGCCGGCTTCGGGCTGCCGGTCATCGTCAAGGGCATCCTGCATCCGGACGACGCTCGGCTGGCGATCGAGCACGGCGCGGCGGGCATCGGGGTGAGCAACCACGGCGGCCGGCAGCTCGACGCGGCCATCTCCAGCCTCGACGCACTGCCGCCAATCGTCGAGGAGGTGGCTGGAGGCGTGCCGGTGCTGCTTGACGGTGGTGTCCGCCGCGGAACCGATGCGCTGATGGCCCTGGCGCTCGGCGCCACCGCCGTCGGGATCGGGCGTCCGGTGCTGTGGGGGCTTGCCGTGGACGGCGAGGCGGGGGTGGGCGCCGTGCTCGACCTGCTCACCGCCGAGCTGGAGCTGGCCATGGCGCTCAGCGG
>JBDSIN010000115.1:0-3296 GCA_039917955.1 Candidatus Limnocylindria bacterium | reverse complement strand
ACGAGCCGTGGGACGGCTACTGGGAGTCGATCGGCCCGGGCGCGCACGTGGTGGCGGAGCACCCCGTACGGGGCATCATCGCGCACGCGGCCATCGTGGATCGGCTCCTCTATCCCGGTGACGCCGTGCTGCACGCCGGCTACGTCGAGGCCGTGGCGGTCCTGCCTGACTGGCAGCGACGCGGTTACGGCACGAAGGTCATGCAGGTCATCAACGGATTGATTGATGAACGGTATGACCTTGGTGCGCTAGGGACCGGCAGCCAGCCCTTCTACGCACGTCTCGGCTGGGTCACCTGGCAGGGTCCGGCCTGGGTGCGGCAGCCTGACGGCCGTCTTCAACGGGCGCCCCACGAGGACGGAGACATCATGGTGCGTCTCACGCCAGCCACGCCTGCCGGACTGGATCTCACCCTGCCGATCGCGGTTGACTGGAGGCCGGGCGAGGTCTGGTAACCCAGCTCCCCGGGCGATCGAGAGCTCGATCGAGAGACGAACCGGTACAATCGGCGTCCCGCTGATTTCGCACTGAGGTCCCACGCCCCGCATGTCCACGACCACCCCAAAGCTGATCTACACGTTCCACGAAGGGAGCGCGCAGATGCGTTCGCTCCTCGGCGGCAAGGGCGCAGGTCTCGCCGAGATGACAAACGCCGGCCTGCCGGTGCCCCCTGGATTCACCATCACGACCGAAGCCTGCAACGCGTACTACGCGGCGGGCAAGGAACTGCCGGCGGGGCTGTGGGACGACGTGCTCGTGCAGATGGCTGCGCTGGAAGAGTCGACCGGCAAGGGGTTCGGTGACACGGCAAATCCGCTGCTGGTTAGCGTCCGTTCGGGCGCGGCCTTCAGCATGCCGGGGATGATGGACACCGTTCTCAACCTGGGCCTCAACCCCTCGACCGTCGCGGGCCTGATCGCCCTGACCGGTAACAAGCGCTTCGGCTATGACGCCTGGCGTCGCTTCGTGGCCATGTTCGGTCGGATCGTGCTTGGCATCCCCGCATCGGCCTTCGATGAGCCGTTCGATGCGCTCAAGGAGGAGCGCCACGCTCGCCTGGACACCGACCTGGAGGCCGATGACCTCCGAGCCGTCGCCGATCGGTTCACCAAGATCGTTCGTGACCATACCGGCGAGGATTTCCCGACCGATCCGTATCGGCAGCTCGAGCTCGCCGTGCGCGCCGTCTTCGACAGCTGGTTCGGCAAGCGGGCGCACGACTACCGCGAGTTCAACAAGATCCCGCACGACCTGGGAACCGCGGTGAACATCGTGACCATGGTCTTCGGCAACATGGGGGCGGACTCCGGGACCGGCGTCGCCTTCACCCGCGACCCGAACACGGGGGAGAAGGTGCTCTATGGCGAGTACCTGACCAACGCGCAGGGCGAGGATGTGGTGGCCGGGGTGCGGACGCCAGCCAAGATCAGCCAGATGCGCGACGAGCTTCCCGCGGTGTACGCAGAATTTGAGGCGATCGCCGAGCGCCTGGAGCAGCACTACCGCGACGTGCAGGATCTTGAGTTCACCATCGAGCGCGGCAAGCTCTACATGCTCCAGACCCGATCCGCCAAGCGCACGGCGCCGGCGGCGGTGAAGATCGCGGTGGACATGGTGGGGGAGGGGATCATCACCCGCGAGCAGGCGCTCCAGCGGGTCGAGCCGGCCCAGATCGTCCAGCTCCTCCTCCCGCGCTTCGACGAGGCGGCCAAGGCGCGCGCGACCGACCAGTTCCTGGCCAAGGGGCTCAACGCCTCGCCGGGGGCAGCCACCGGGAAGGCGGTCTTCGACCCCGATCGCGCTGAAGAGTTCCATGCGGCCGGCGATCCGGTGATCCTGGTGCGGATCGAGACCAGCCCGGACGACGTCCACGGCATGCTCGTGGCCCGTGGCGTACTCACCGCCCGGGGCGGTGCCACGTCGCACGCCGCCGTGGTGGCGCGCTCGATGGGCCTCCCCTGTGTGGCCGGCGCCGAATCGCTCAAGATCGACTACGCCGCCCGCACCATGCGGGCAGGGTCCGCCGTCATCGGCGAGGGCGACATGATCAGCATCGACGGCACCACCGGCGAGATCTTCGCCGGTGCGCTGCCGACGATCGAGGCGCGTTACGAGGACGAGCACGACCTGGCGACGCTGCTTGGCTGGGCCGACGAGGTGCGACGCCTGCAGGTCTGGGCCAACGCCGACTACCCGCGTGACGCAGAGCGGGCTCGCGCCTTCGGCGCGCAGGGGATCGGCCTCTGCCGGACAGAGCACATGTTCTTCGAGGAGGATCGGCTGCCGACGGTGCGCCGCATGATCCTGGCTGCCACCCGGGCGACCGATGCCAAGCGTCGTCGTGACGCGGGCGCCTCCCTCTCGACCGATGACGCCGAGACGGTGACGGAGTTCGACGCCGCGCTCGCTGAGTTGCAGGACCTCCAGACCGATGATTTCGCCGGTCTCTTCCGCGCGATGGACGGCCTGCCGGTGGTCATTCGGCTGATCGATCCACCCTTGCATGAGTTCCTCCCCAGCCACGATGAGCTGATCGCAAAGGTGACGCGGCTGCGCACCATCCGTGAGCTCACCCCAGAAGGCTCATTGCCCGACGGCCTCCCGGCGGAGCTGGCCGACGCCGAGGAGCTGCTGACCGCGGTGGAAGCCATGCGCGAGATGAACCCGATGCTCGGCATGCGCGGCTGCCGCCTTGGATTGCTGATTCCCGACATCATTCGCATGCAGGGTCGCGCCATCCTCGGTGCCGCGGCCCGCGTGGCCGGCGAGGGAGTGACGCCGCTGCCGGAGATCATGATCCCGCTGGTCGGTCACGTGAACGAGCTGGCCGAGACGCGGAAGATCCTCGAGGCCGAGGTCGCCGAGATCGTGAAGGCGTCTGGACAGCAGGTCGACTACAAGTTCGGGACGATGATCGAGGTACCGCGCGGTGCCCTGACCGCCGGCGAGATCGCCCTGCACGCCGAGTTCTTCAGCTTCGGCACCAACGACCTCACCCAGATGACCTTCGGCTACTCCCGCGACGATGCGGAGGGCAAGTTCCTGCTCCAGTACGTGGATCGCAAGATCCTGCCCGAGAACCCGTTCCAAGTCCTCGACCGCGAAGGGGTGGGGCAGTTGGTTCGACTGGCCACCGAGCGCGGCCGTGCTGCGCGGCCCGGCCTCAAGGTGGGCATCTGCGGCGAGCATGGAGGCGACCCGTCGAGCATCGCCTTCTGCCATGAGATCGGGCTCGACTACGTCTCCTGCTCGCCGTTCCGCGTTCCCGTGGCGCGCCTCGCCGCGGCCCAGGCGGC
>JBDSIN010000114.1:0-7688 GCA_039917955.1 Candidatus Limnocylindria bacterium | reverse complement strand
CTCGCCCGGATGGGCAAGGAGGTAACCGTCCTGTTCGACTACGACTCGTCGGTGCGCGGCAGCATGTCCGACGCGTTTGTCATCTTCGACGACGCCCCGATCACCAACCCGGTGGTCGAGGAGGCCGACATCATGCTCAAGCTGGCAGATAAGGGCCATCTGCGCATCGCGGGCCGATTGGTGGTGACCGACCTGGGTCTCGGATCCCCCGGCGACGAGCAGATCCCGTTTGCCTCCCTCGGCTCCGAGCACTTCGGCAAGGAACTGTTCGGCAACATGATCGCGCTGGGACGCCTGCTGCGGCTGGCCGAGATCGACCTCGACGACGATGCCATCCGCGACACGCTTCCGCAGCGGTACCAGACCGAGAACATCGCCGCGATCCGATTCGGTTATCACCTCACCCGCGAGGAGATCGACCGGCTCGCCGCCGTGGCGCCGCCCAGTCGTTTCGAGATGAACGACGCGGCTGCCCCAGGGCATCGGGCTACGGGCGTGGGTGCCGGCACGCAGTCCGCGCCGTCGCATACCGCGGAGACCGGCTAGTTCGGCAGGACCCCCAACCCGTCGAGCGCTGAGTCCAGGCGGGCGACCTCTTCGGCGGAAAGTGGCCGCATCGGTGCGCGCATGTGAGGCAGGACCGGAACTCCACGTCGAGCCAGCACATGCTTGACCGATGCGATGAACGGCTGCCCTTCCATCGCGCCGCGCAACCCGGCCAGGCGGGATTCTGCCGCGGCGTCGGGCTGATCGAGTGCGGCGCGCACCGCGTCCGGAAAGGCGGCGGCCAGCCCGCTGACCGCCCCGTATGCGCCGTGCGCCAGGGCGGGGACGAGGAGCGGCTCCGAGCCCACGAATACGGGCAGACCCAGTTCCAGGTAGGGCGCGACCTTAGCGAACGGCGACTCGCTGACCTTCAGCCCGGCCAGGTTGTCGGCGCGCTGGCGAACACGCTCGACAACCTCGATCGGCACCGGGTAGCCACTGCGCGCCGCGAAGGCGTAGATGAAGAAGGGGAGCGGTGCGCAGGCGGCGGCGGCGGCCACCAGGTGCTCGGTGAGCGCCGTCGCATCGAGCGGGAAGTAGGGGGGCGGGATGACCGCCACCGCGTCAGCGCCGATCTCGGCCGCGTGGGCAGCGAGCTCAACCGTGTCCGCGGTGGACTGGGCCCCACCGTGGACGATCAGCATGCCGCGAACCGCGGCGCGAAAGACGACCGCGGCGCGCTTGCGTTCGTCGGAGGTCAGCAGGATCCCCTCCCCGGTCGTGCCACAGACGAAGGCACCGTCGGCTCCGTGCTCCTCCCCGAAGCGAATCATCGGCCAGACGGCCCCCTCGTCCAGGTGAAGGCCGCCCTCGGTTAGTGGGGTGGCGGTGGCCACGACAAGGGGTGGGCGCTCGAAGTCCATGGCGGCCAAGGGTAGCCGGTTCCTCTTGTCGATGCGCCCTCGCGAGGGCTACGCTGGCCGCCATCATGGCCGCCATCCCGCTTGACCTGTCCACCATCCGTCGGGCTCCCAAGGTGCTCCTTCACGAGCACCTTGACGGCGGCCTGCGCCCCGCAACGTTGATTGAGCTTGCCGGCGAGATCGGCTACGCCGGGCTGCCGACTGGTGACCCGGGTGAGCTGGCGACCTGGTTCAAGCCCGCTCCGGGCGAAGGCGGCCGCTCGCTGGTGCGCTATCTCGAGGCGTTTACGCACACGGTGGCGGTGATGCAGACGGCCGAGGCGATCGAGCGCGTGGCGGCCGAATCGGTGGAGGATCTGGCGGCCGACGGGATCGTCTACGCCGAGGTCCGATTCGCCCCCGAGCAGCACCTGCGGGAGGGCCTGACGCTTGACGAGGTGGTCGAGGCCGCCGTCGAGGGAGTTCGGCGTGCTTCAGCCGGCCGTTCGATCGTGGTGGAGCTGCTCCTGTCCGGCATGCGGCAGGCGGCGCGATCGGTGGAGATCGCCGAGCTGGCGGTGCGGCATCGCGATGCCGGCGTGGCGGGCTTCGATGTCGCGGGTCCGGAGAAGGGCTACCCGCCGACGCGCTACCTGGATGCCTTCCAACTGATCGCCCACGAGAACTTTCACTTCACGATCCACGCCGGTGAGGCCTTCGGCCTGCCGTCGATCTGGGAGGCACTGCAGTGGTGTGGTGCCGAGCGACTCGGTCACGGCGTGCGGATCGTGGACGACATCACGGTCGCGCCGGACGGACGCGTCACGCTCGGCAGACTTGCCACCTACGTCCGTGATCGGCGCATCCCGCTGGAGATGTGCCCCACCTCCAATGTGGACACCGGGGCGGTTGCCACCCTTGCCGATCATCCGATCGAGCTGCTCAAGCGCTTGCGCTTCCGGGTCACTCTGAACACCGACAACCGCCTGATGAGCAACATCAGCCTGTCGGATGAGTTCGCCAGCATGGCCACAACCTTCGGCTGGGACCTGGCCGACATGGAGTGGCTCACCCTCAACGCCATCAAGAGCGCCTTCCACCCGTTCGAAGGTCGGCTGCGGATCATCAACGAACAGGTGAAGCCCGGCTATGCCCGGCTGCGAGCCGAGTCTGCGGCCGCGGAGCTGGCCACCGGCTAGCCCGCGGTGAGCCCGGACGGCCGAGTCGCGGGAGTCATCGGTGTATTCTCAGGGCTGCCGAATGACCCACCCTGCACGAGGGATCTCGACACCATGACCTACGTGATCGTTGAGCCATGCGTCGGCGTCAAGGACGCGTCGTGCGTTGACGTCTGCCCGGTCGACTGCATCCACACGACCGATGAGGCACCGATCTACTACATCGACCCCGATGAGTGCATCGACTGCGGCGCCTGCGAGCCGGAGTGCCCGGTGACGGCGATCTTCGCCGAGGATGCGGTCCCCGAGCAGTGGACGAATTACACGCAGATCAACGCCGATTTCTTCAAGCGCTGACGCTGCCGTGGTTCGGCTGATCGCCCTGTACAGCGTGCCCGATGATCCGATCGCATTCGATGCTCACTACCGCGACGTCCACACCCCGATCATCCGTCGCTACCCGAAGCTGACCGATCTGCGCCTCATCCGACCCGATGGGCTTGGCGGCCGGCCGCCGGCCTTCTACCTGATGGCCGAGATGAGCTTCGACAGCCGGGCCGATCTCGACGAGGCGATGGCCTCCGATGCGGGCCGCGAGAGCGGACGCGACCTGCGCAACTTCGCGCAGGCGGGGGTGACCCTGCTGGTCGCCGATGAGACGGCCGATGGCTGAGCCGAGCGCACCCCTACCGGTTGAGCCGGGAGCCCTCGGATTCGAGCGGATCGTCTACGACAAGGACGCCGATACGGGCGTAGCGACGGTCATGATCGATCGTCCTGCCGTCCTCAACGCCTTCGACTTCCAGACGCTCCGTGAGCTCGGCCGTGCGTTCGAGGATGCGTCCTGGGACGACGCGGTGGCGGTGATCGTCGTCACCGGCGCGGGGGAACGCGCGTTCTGCACCGGGGCGGATCTCGACGAGCAGGCGGAGATGGGGGCAGTGAGCGGCCAGTACTGGCGCTGGATGGGCGCCTTCATCGAGATGCATGACCGGCTCCGCAACATCGGCAAGCCGACCATCGCGCGGATCAACGGGGTCTGCGTCGGCGGCGGGAACGAGTTGCAGATGGCCTGCGACCTGTCGGTGATGGTGGACGACGCCTACATTCGGCACGTCGGGCCAGAACACGGTTCGGTCCCGGCCGGCGGGGCCACCCAGTGGCTGCCACTGCTGGTGGGGGACCGTCGGGCACGTGAGATCGTGATGCTGTGCGAGCCGATCCGTCCCGCCCAGGCGCTCGAATGGGGGCTTGTCAGCCGCGTCGTGCCGCGGGCCGACCTCGACGGGACCGTGGCGATGATGGCGGCGAGTCTCCGCGCCAAGCTTCCGGAGGCCCTGCGCTATACCAAGACGCAGTTGAACTGGTGGCGTGACTTGGTGTGGGCGCAGACCGTGACCCACGCCCGCGAGTGGCTGGCGCTGCATTCCTCCTCGGACGAGACCCACGAGGCGGTGGCCGCTTTCCACGAGAAGCGCGCACCGCGGTACGAGGCGCTTCGTGGACTGGCCGGTGCGCCGCGGACCTGCTCGGACTGCGGGGCGACCGGCCTCCCGGCGGCGCACGCGTTCTGTGGGGCGTGCGGTGCGGCGCTGCCGGATGCCTTCGAGGCGATCCCGTGAACGACGAGCCGCTGGTGATCGTTGAGCGTGACGAGGCGCGCCGCGTCGCGCTGCTCCGCTTCAACCGGCCCAGGCAGCTGAATGCGCTCAACGCACAGGTGATGGACGAGCTCTGCCGCGCGCTCGAGGAGCTTGACGCGGACGAGGCGATTCGCTGCATGGTCGTCACGGGCAACGAGCGCGCCTTCGCCGCGGGTGCCGACATCGGCGAGATGGCGGCCGCCTCCCCGATCGACATGCTGCGCGGCAACCGCATCGCACAATGGGATCGCGTGCGCCGCATCTCGAAGCCGGTGATCGCCGCCGTTGCCGGGTGGTGCCTGGGCGGCGGCTGCGAGCTGGCCATGGCGCTCGACCTGATCGTGGCCGCAGAGAGCGCCCGTTTCGGACAACCGGAGATCGACCTCGGCGTGATCCCCGGCGCGGGCGGCACGCAGCGTCTGACGCGTGCCGTCGGCAAGAGCCGCGCCATGGAGATGGTGCTCACCGGCGAGCCGATCGACGCCCGCGAGGCGCTCCGGCTCGGACTGGTTGCCCGGGTGGTGCCCGACGAGTTGCTGGTGGAGGACGCGCTGGCCCTGGCCGCGAAGATCGCCACGAAGTCCCCGATCGCGACGCGCCTCGCCAAGGAGGCGGTCAACGCTGCCTTCGAGATGGACCTGACGGAAGGACTGGCGCACGAACGACGCCTCTTCTACCTGCTGTTCGCGTCTGAGGATCAGAAAGAGGGGATGGCGGCGTTCCTGGACAAGCGGAGGCCGGAGTTCACCGGGCGCTAGGCTCCAGGCAGACGGACGACTGCTCCTTCAGGGTCTTCTCCAGGCGCTGCCGCGAAGGCCCGTCAAGAGGCGGTACGGCCCACGAAGCTCGCGCAGCAGGCGCGCCCGCCGTTCGATCCGCTCGCGCTCCTGGTGGAAGCGCTCGAGCTAGGGGTCAGGGTGCTGGTACAGGTTCATCGTCGGACCCCACCGTGCTGAGAGGCTAACTTGCGTAGATCGTAAGATGGTGCGGCTAACCGGTCAAGTGGGGTAAGCGGTGTCATTCGCTGAGTCCCTGACCTTGACGGGAAACCGGTCACCGTGTCATGGTGGTTCCATGAAGAAGATCTCGGACCCAGGCACGCAGCCCGTGGGACAAGGGTCGCAACCTGCTCCGGGCAGGCTCGAGGCGGTGCGCGCCTTCATCAACACGGCAGACCTGGAGGACGGCACCGACGAGATCGGGTCGCCAGCCTCACTCGCCGCTTGGCTGACTCGCAACGGGCTCATGATTCGCGGTCGTCGCGTGACAGCGCAGGACCACGGGATGGCCCTCGAACTCCGGGAAGCCCTGCGGGATCTGCTCGACGGCAACGCGGGCCGGCCGGTGCCGACCGACGCAACCGTGCGCCTCGACCGAATTGCGGCATCGGTGCCGCTGCGGCTCTCCTTCGCCGGTGGCATCCACATAGAGCCCGAGCCGGGCGGTGGCGGGCCAGCCCTCGGGCGTCTGCTGGCCGCCGTCCACGAGGCCGCAGCCGATGGCTCGTGGGAGCGGTTGAAGGTATGTGGCAACGACGAGTGCCGATGGGCCTTCTACGACACCTCCCGGAACCGGTCAGGTGCCTGGTGCACCATGGCGATCTGCGGAAACCGGATGAAGGGACGCGCCTTCCGTCGTCGGCTGCGGGCCGAGGCATGACCCGCCGCGCGGGTGAGCAGCCGAGTGCATACCTTCGGCGCCTGCCGATCGGCGAGCGACTGGCGCTCGGTGAGGTGGCCAACAGCGACCTCTTCCCGCTCGAGGGGGAGATCCTGGTAAAGCCGCTCGAGCCGCCGATCCTTCCCGAGCCGCCCCGCCGCGGAGAGGCCGGTGGCGACCCGTGCCTGGCGTGCGCGCACGAGCGCAGCGACTTCGTGGTCTGGGGCGACGAGCGGTGGAGGCTTGGTATTGCGAGCGAGCCGAGCGGCCCGCCGATGGTGGCGGTCCTCCAGCCGATCGTCCACTGCGACCTGGAGGATACGCCGTCAGAGCTGGCCAGCGAGCTCGGACCGATGATCCAGCGCGTGGCGCGCGCGATCGGTCGCGTCGAGGCGGTGGGCCGTGTGCACGTCAACCGGTGGGGTGACGGCAGCCAGCACTTCCACCTGTGGTTCCTGGCGCGCCCGAAGGGGATGTGGCAGATGCGCGGCGCCATGCTTGCAGTCTGGGACGATCTCCTCCCGCGGGTGCCGGCCGGAGAGTGGCTGCAGGCGCGAGGTCGCGTGGCGGCGGCGATGGCCGAGGAGGGCGGGACCGCCCTGGTTGGGTAGAATCCGGCCATGCCCGATCCCCAATACCAGACGATCCGCTCCGAGCAGGCCGACGGCGTCGCCACCATCACCCTCGACCGACCGGAGAGCCTCAACGCCCTGAACGCCACCATGCGCCGCGAGCTGCGCGCAGCCCTGAAGGCAGCGGCTCGCGACGAGGCGGTGCGGGCGGTGATCATCACCGGCGCAGGGCGCGGCTTCTGCAGCGGGGCCGACCTGCGCGGCGGCGACACCGAGCGCGACTTCCGCCGTGTCCTGACCGATGAGTACCACCCGCTGGTGATGGCCATTCGCGACCTGCCCAAGCCGGTGATCGCGGCAGTCAACGGAGTTGCCGCCGGTGCCGGCGTCTCACTGGCGCTGGCCTGCGACCTGGTCTATGCGGCCGAGGAGGCGCGCTTCATCCAGGCCTTCGTCCGCATCGGCCTCGTCCCGGACTCCGGTTCGACGCGGGTCCTGGTGCGTGCCCTGGGGCGCCACCGTGCGGCGCAGCTCATCTTCAGCGGGGAGCCGCTCAGCGCGACACAGGCGCACGCCGCCGGCTTGGTGAACGCTGTCGTTCCGGCCGCGGAACTCGCCGCCGCAGCGCAGGAGGCGGCGGCGCGGCTCGCGGCGGCCCCGACCACCGCGATCGGCTACGCCAAGCGGGCGATCAATCACGCAGAAGATGCGCTCCTGTCGGAGAGCCTCGCCATTGAGGCTGCGCTCCAGGAGCTCGCCGGGCGCACCGATGACCACGCCGAGGGAGTCGCCGCCTTCGGAGAGAAGCGGGAGCCACGCTTCATTGGCCGATGACCCGCACATGGCGTCAACAGACGCGCCGCCGCCGCTGACGATCGCCCAAGTCGGGGTCCTGGGTGCCGGAACGATGGGCGCCGGGATCGCCCAGGTGGCGGCCGAGTCGGGCCTGGCGGTACTCCTCCACGATCCGGTCGCGGGGGCGGTCGAGCGCGCACAGGAGCGGATCGCAGGCTTCATCGCTCGCCGCGTCGCAAAGGGTCAGCTGACGCCCGCCGAGGGCGAGGTCGCGTTGAGTCGGCTGGCGTCAGCGACCGAGCTGGAGGATCTGGCTTCCGCCGACTTGGTGATCGAGGCAGCCCCCGAGGATCTCGAGCTGAAACGAGGGGCATTTCGCCGTCTCGATGCGGCCGCCGCCGACCGGGTCGTCATCCTGGCCAGCAACACCAGCAGCCTGTCGATCGCGCAGAT
>JBDSIN010000113.1:0-3204 GCA_039917955.1 Candidatus Limnocylindria bacterium | reverse complement strand
GAGCGTCATGACGTCGCCCTGCGCAGCCAATACACTTGAGCGACAGCACCGCAAGCCCGATCAGGCTGGCAACAGGGAGGGCCATGAGATCCGGACCTTACGCGTCGATCGTTGGGATCGTCTACATCGTCATCGGCCTGTTCGTGGCATCGGGTGTCTTTCCGGGCGTGAACCTGCACCTCAGCTAGGAGCCCGCCGCCAAGACTTGAACTGTCAAATCGAGCAACCCCAGGAGAATGTGAATGACCGGCATTGGATTTCCTGACCCCGACGAGCTGATCCGGGAGGCCGACAAGCGCGACCGGGAAGCCGAGCGCGACGCGGAGCCTAAGCAGGAGCGTGGCCGCGGCGAAGGCAGTGACCCGACCGACGAGGAGGCGACCGATGAGGAGGAGGGCAGGCCTTCCTGGCCGGCCCAATGACTTGAGGCCGGTCCGAACGGCGAGGCTCCGCGCGACTCGAAGATGTCCACCGACGGCACCGCATGACGGGCCGTCATGACATGAAGCGTGGGACCGGCGTAGGATCAATCGACGGTCGCACGCACTCCCGAGTTTGGGAACACGCCGACCCCATGTTGTATTGCCCCTGGCGCTGATTACCGCGAGGGCGGAGGACACGATGCATTCATTGCAGACTCGGCTTCCCGGCGCCAGGTTGTCCCGCTGGGCTGGCATTCTTACCATCGGTGCCATCGGCGTCCTCGCCGTCGCGCCCTTGGCCTACGCCGCAGGTCCAGCGGCCGTCGGGCTGCGGACCGCCGCGTCCTTCGCGGTCCTGGCCGGCACCCCATCGGTCACCAACACCGGTGCCACCACCATCACCGGAGACCTGGGCATCTCCCCGGCTGCTGCCGTGACCGGGTTCCCGCCGGGGACCGTGTCCGGGACGATCCATGCGGCCGATGCCGTGGCGCTGCAGGCGCAGGCCGACCTCACGACCGCCTATAACGAAGCCGCCGGATTATCGGTGACGGCGACCCACGGTACGCTCGGTGGTTTGACCCTCGTCGGCGGCGTATACAACGCCGGGGGCGTCACGCTCGATCTCACCGGAGCCCTGACCCTCGATGGCCAGAACGACCCGAATTCGGTCTGGGTCTTCCAGGCAACGTCAGACCTCATCACCGCATCAGCGAGCTCGGTCAATCTCGTCAACGGTGCGAGCCCGTGCAACGTGTTCTGGCAGATCACCAGCTCGGCGACTCTCGGATCGGGCTCCACCTTCGTCGGGACCATCATGGCGCTGACATCGATCACCGTGGCCGACGGCGTCACGGTCAGCGGCCGGGCCCTCGCGCGAAACGGCACCGTGACCTTGATCAATGACACCATCAACAATGCCAGCGCCTGCGCCGGCAGCAGCGGGGTCCCGGATGCAGCCATGGCAGCGGGCCAGGCGGTCGCCCCATGGCCGCTGTTCCTGGTCATCGTGGCCATGCCGCTCCTGCTCGCGCTCCTCGTGGTCAAGCGCACGGGAGCCACAGAGGAGCGGGAATGAGGATGGCGCCGAAGGCATAGCCAACCAACGTTCCGCTGTGGCCAGCCATGGCGAACCAACTCGTGGATGGAGAACCTGATGCCTGACCTGCTGTGGACCATCATCATCGTGCTGATCGTGCTGTTCGTTCTCGGGTACTTCGGGCGCGGACGGTTCCGCAGGTGATGAGGGGTATGGAGAGCGAGGATGGACGACCTGAGCGCCTCTGATCGGGCGGAGGCCTGAGACCGGCCAGCAGACTACGGGGATCACGGCACGGAGGTCGGGAGCGTCCCCTCCAGCTCGAGCAGGAAGCGCTTGCGCTGGATACCACCCGAGTAGCCACCCAGGCTTCCGTCGGCGTGCAGCACGCGATGGCACGGAACCACCACCGGGATCGGGTTTGAGCCGAGGGCGTTTCCGGCGGCGCGGGCCGCTCGCGGTGAACCCGCCTTGGCCGCGAGGCGGCCATAGGTGGTGACCTTGCCGAAGGGCACCTCGGCGGCGGCTCGCAACACGTTGCCGGCAAAGCCACGGACCAGCGACCAGTCGATCGCCAGGCCAAACGCGCGGAGGCTGCCCCGGAAGTAGGCCTCGATCTCGCGTCGAGCCGCATCGGTCCGAGCGGGAGCGCGCAGGATGCGCGGGCTGACCCGTTCCACGAGCTCGGCCATGGCCTGTTCCAGGGGCTCGTTCTCGTAGGCGAGGCGAACCAGCCCGCGCGGCGTGACGAAGACGGTCAGCTCGCCAACCGGGGAATCCATCGCGGCGTAGGCAATGTCGAGGAGGCCCGCCCCACTGGCACGTGCGGCCAGGGATTCCGCCAGGCGGTCGTGGTCCAAGACGGCCTCCGGCGGGTTGCCGAGGCGTCGCTCGAGATCGGTCATCGGTTCACCTCGGTTCGTAGTCGCCGCAGTCCGGCGCTGACGTTTTGGCGTGCCGCCTCCTGGCTGACACCCATCCGCTCCGCGATCTGCGCATAGGCCAGGTCGAAGACGAAGCGATGGACCAGCGCGGCGCGCTGCTTGGGCGGCAGTGCGCGGACGGATCCCCACAGCCCATCGTCGGGAAGCGCTGGCACCGGCGACGCCAGGCGCTCCGGCGCCACGCCGTCAAGGTCGCTGGTCGGGCGCCGGCCCCGACTCCGCAGAAGGTCCGTCGCCTTGCGCTGGGCGATCGTGTACAGCCACGCCCGCAAGTGCTCGGCGTGTCGCAGGCGCGGGTAGGCACGCAGTGCCGAGAGGAGCGTCTCCTGGAGGCAGTCCTCGGCATCGGTCGGGCCAACCGACGCGGCCAGGAACCGATACAGCTCCGCGGCGTGATCGTCGATCAACGACTGAAAGGGGGGCAGGTGCACACTGCTTGAAACGCGGCGTGCCACGCGAACGTGAGGCCTCAGTCGGTTGCTGTGGCGCGCCGCAGCAGGTCGTCGTACGCGGCAACGTCGTCGCGGACGATGGTCGGGCGCCAGAAGCCGTCGCTCCCCTCCTCCCAGGTCGCCTCGATCCCGGGGTTCTGGACGTCGGTGCCGTCGCCCACGAACAGGTGCGGGGAGCCGCTCACCGCGTCGCTGCGCGCGACCTCGTACTGGGCGAACAGGGCGGACCGGGCGCGCCCGGAGTCGAATGCCGCCGCGAGAGCCGCCAGATCGACGGCGTCGCACTCGGCGGCGACCTCCAGGATCACGTGCCTCAGGCTGATGCAGCGGCTCTCGCCCCAGAAGGC
>JBDSIN010000112.1:0-2958 GCA_039917955.1 Candidatus Limnocylindria bacterium | reverse complement strand
AGATCGCCAGGGCGACGCTGAGCAGATCGACCCTCGTCGGCGGCCCCGGCACTGCTTCGCGCTCGTCATCCATGCCCCGCACCGTAGCACGGGCGGAGCCCCGCCGGCGCCTCACCTGGCCGTCCGGCTCACCGCAGGTCGGTATCCACCTGGGGGTCGGCGCCGGGCTGCTGAAAGCAGCTCGGCGTGCGCGGCAGATCGGTGCGACCGCCCTCCAGATCTTCAGCGACAACCCGACCGCCTGGCGACGACGGCCGGAGCCACCCTCAGATGCCGCGAGCTTTGTCGCGTACTGCGTCGCCGAAGGGATCACTCCGGTCGCGATCCATGCCAGCTACCTGATCAACCTCGCGGGCGCCGCCGAGCCGTTCGCAGCCCAGTCTCTTGCGGGACTCGTTCACGAAGTGCAGCGGGCACCCGCGTACGGGGCGTCGCTGGTGAACACGCACATCGGGTCGCACCGTGGGGAGGGGCCGGAGGCCGGACTGCGCCGAATATCGGCGCGAGTCGCATCGGTCCTGGCACAGACGCCGCCGGGAGTTCGCCTGGTGCTCGAGAACTCGTCGGGCGGCGGTGATTCGCTCGGCTCGACGCTCGAGGACCTGGCGCGGATCCTCGACGCGGTACCCGGTGAAGCCGGATCGATGGCGTTCTGTCTGGATACCGCTCACCTGTGGGGCGCCGGCTACGACATCTCGACGCCGGAAGGCGCATCGGCCGTGCTGGATCGGTTCGATGAGCTGATCGGGCTGGATCGGCTGGCGCTGGTGCACCTGAACGACTCGAAGTCCGTGCTCGGATCGCGCGGCGACCGCCACCAGCACGTCGGGGCGGGGAATATCGGGGCGGTCGGCCTGTCGGCACTGCTGCGGGACGCGCGGTTACCGGGCCGGACAGCCTTCGTGATGGAGACGCCAGGGGCCGATGAGGGCTACGACGCGGTCAACCTGCGACGCGCACGGCTGCTCTACGACGGGATTTCAGACCTGCCCTCGCTCTCGGCGCGGGCACTCCAGGCGCGACGGAGCGCGACCAGGACGGGTTCGGGGGTCAAGCGCCCCGGCTGATCCTCGCGGGCGCCAGTTCGTGGCCGTTCCCGCCGTTGCCGTTCTCGCGCATGCGGCGGGTACGGTGAGAGATGTAGACCTGCATCAGGTCGCGGACGTCGGCCTCGCTGAGCAGTTCGTCGCCACGCAGCGCGTATTCGACGCGCGCGGTGGGAAGCTGCTGGCGAGCGGACATGCTGGCAAAGTAGGCCGGTCCATCGTCTTCCTCGCCGATCTCGCGCAGGCCGCGCGCCAGCCTGGTGGCGGTGCCGAGCGACGGCATCCGGTCACCCTTGATCAGTCGGGAGATGGTCGAGTGATCGACTCCCGACTGCAGGGCCAACTGGCGCTGGCTCATCTTCTTCTCCTTCAGCTGGCCACGAAGCCAGCTGTTGAAGGAGTGCGGCGTCTGGAACGTCATGCGGCTCGTCCGTGCGCTGCCGCCCACCTGGTCGCGTCAATTGCCGGGTGGTGCGTGCGAGCAACCGCAGAATCGCAGCGGCGGGCTCTCCCCTCAATGGGAGAAAGGTACCGACCCGGTGCGCCAAGCGGCGCACGAGCGTGCGAGCATCTGCCTGCCGCGCGAGCTCAGGGCGATCCCTCGGGCAGCGGGTCTGCGTGCTCGTCGACCTCGTTGGTGACGCCCCGCCCGTGCGCACGACGCACCTTGCTCGAGAAGGCGTACAGGATCCCGCCCAGGATGATGACGGTCAGGATGCTGATGGCGCGGTCGGTGAGCGCCACCGCAACGGCCGGCTCGCCCAGCACGCCGTACAGCGCCAGTGCACCCACGATTCCCGCCTCCACGAACCCGACGCCGGCGGGCGTCAGCGGGATGGCGGTCAGCAGCGAGGCGGCCAGCGCCACGAACAGCGCAGCGCTGATCCCCAGGTTCGCACCGGGCAGATCCAGGGCACGGATCACGAAGAAGAGGCGCATCCCCTCGAACAGCCAGATCAGCACCGTCAGAAAGCCGATGACCGGCACGCTGCGGCTCGTCAGCGCGCCGGTGCTCCCCTCGTGGAAGCGCTCGTACAGGTCGGCGACCCGCGCCGGCAAGATCCGCGTCAGGCGCGCACCGAAGTAGTTCAGCGCAATCACCAGCAGGACCAGCACCGCGGCCATCACGAATCCGGCGAGGAAGAGGGCGTCGATCTCCGGTCGAGACCGTCCCCGGAAGCTCCAGAAGCCGGCGGCCAGGGCGAGCCCGAAGATGACCACGATGTCGGCGATCCGCTCGATGAAGATGGTCCCCACCGTGCGTGACAGCGACCCGCCGTAGTTCCCCTTGAGCAGGTAGGCCCGATACAGATCCCCAAGCTTGGCCGGTACCAGGCAGTTCACGAACCAGCTCAGGAACAGCATCTCGGTGGCGTCGCGCAGGCGCAGCGAGGTGCCGACCCGTCGCAGCACGAACGCCCAGCGCAGCCCGCGCAACGGGAACGTGGCGTAGTAGCAGAGCACCGCCAGGAAGAGGAGCAGCGGGTCGGCGCCGGCGATCTGGCCCCAGGTTGCGCCGAAGTCGATGTTCAGCACCACCCGGAAGAGGAGGAACAGGATCGCCACCCCGAAGACGATCGAACCGATGGTGCGCACGTTGAGGAAGCGCCTGGCCAGGCTCACCTCGCGCTCGGAGATCGTCTCTTTCATCGGCTCCTGCATCGGCTAGTGGGTCATCGGCGCAGCCATCGACGAACGGCCTTGGAGGCGACCGCCCAGCGGGTGGTGAGGTGGATCAGCTTCGTCGAGCGGCTGCCGTGCCACTCGTTCAGGGGGAGCGCCGCCCGCAGCTCATCGGCGGTGTCGAAGGCTGGCAGTGCGTTGACGCTCATCCCGACCTCGGGGGCGGAGTGGGTATCGGAGCAGGCGATGCCGGGGATCTCGAAGCGGCCGGCCAGCTCCTGCGCCTGCA
>JBDSIN010000111.1:0-4311 GCA_039917955.1 Candidatus Limnocylindria bacterium | reverse complement strand
TCGCTGCAGCTTCCGCTCGATCTGCCCGCGCAGGGCATCGGTCAATTCGAAGTTACGGGCCGTGACTGTCGTCCTCATCCCGGGTCCTCCGCTGCGGTGCCCTTACGGTAGCACCAGCCGCTCGCCGCTTCTCGGCTACACCTCCCGGGCGATGGCGAATCCCACGACACGTGTCGCGCCACCGAAGCGCAGCACTTCCGCGCACGCTTCCAGGGTCGCCGAGGTGGTCAGGATGTCGTCCACCAGCACCGCCGTGCCGCGAGGCGGGGGCCCAGCGAGGCCGAAGGCGCCGCGCAGGTTATGCAGCCGCGCAGCCCTGTTCAGTCCGTGCTGGCGGGCCGTTGGACGGGTTCGGACAAGAATGTCGCGAACCGGCAGTCCGATTCGCGGGGCGAGCTCGCCGGCGAGCAGCGCCGCCTGGTTGTAGCCGCGCTGTCGCTGCCGCTCCGGATGCACGGGAACCGGCACGAGCGCCACCTCGCCATCCACCATCGCCAGCAGGTCCGTCAGCGCCGGAAGTGCTCTCTCCGCCAGGGGAGCCGCCAGAGCAGCAGCCCCTCCGTACTTGAGCCGCTGCAGTGCCCGTCGCATGGCCCCCTCGTGGACGAATGCCGCGATCGCCAGCTCGAGCGCCTCTCCGACCACGATCCCGGGGTCGGCGCCACTGAAACGATCCTCGGGCGCGCGAGCAGGACGCATGCCGGTCAGGCAGGCGAAACACAGCACCGCGCCGTACCGGCCACAGCCTGCGCATGCCGGCGGCAGCAGGAGCTCCATGACACCCATCGCACGCTCATGCTGGCCCCAACGCCCTTACCAAGCCCTTACGAGCCCCTTACCGGCGCTCAGGCGCTCTCAGACGGTCTCTTCGAGGGCCAGCTGGTCCCCGGCAACCGTTCCGCTCTCGCCGAGGGCACCGGCGCGCAGTTCGATGCAGTCGCGCGCGCCGCGCGCCCACCACACGATTCGCCACGGGCGAAGCCGGCTCACCGTGCGGGTGACGCGGGCCGCGGAGTTGATGAACACGACGTCGATGGGGAAGCGCATGAAAAACATGTGGATCGACGGCGAGCGCTCGATCAGCAGCCCCTCTCCCGGCGGGACCTCGGGCGTGCGGAGCAGCCCGACCATCCGGTCACGAGCCGAACTGGCCACCCGGACGCGGCCCGCGACGGTCGTGCCGCGCGTGGTGTTGGTGATGCGCACGTATCGGTCCATCGGATGGATCCGATGCTAGCGGCTCGGAAGACAGGGGAACGCCCCGGTCCGGGGAAGGGGACCGGGGCGTTCCTGCCCCTGGAGTGGGAGAGACATTCCTGCCCTACTCGATGAGTTGGATTCCAACGACGCTGCTCGCCCCATTCACCCCGGGCGCCGCCTGGACGTCACCCTCGTACACGATCTCCACGAACTTGCCGGCAAGGCATGAGGTGGACCCGTTGCCTGTGTCGCAAGTTGCCTTGTCATTGCCGGTGATGTACGCGCCCTGGGTGAAATTCTTCGGCCCTGGGATGTCGCATTCGGGCATCCCCTTGGCGGGGTCATTGCTGCAGAGTTGGAAGGTTGACATCCCGGCGAGGTGGTACCACTGGTTCTGCCCGTTGCCGCCAACGTGGCCGGCAGGGCAGTCAGTCACGCCCGGCCCAGTCGGGGTTGCGTCGCAGGTCAGGTCGAACTGTGGGATCAGCACCGGATCGCCGGCGTAGGTGTTGATGGCGTCCTCGACGCCCTTGCTGTTGACGTTGCCGGTTGAGGTGATGAAGTACCAGCCCGGCCACTTGAGATAGATGTTGCTCGGCGTCAGGATGGCGTCAATGAGCTCGCTGGTACCGCCGCCCGGCGGCGTCCAGTCCAGCCAGCCGACGTTGCCGGGGCCGTTCCTACACAGCGGAATGCTCAGCGGATCGCTCGGCGATGTCCACAGGATCTTGTCGCCATCGGAGTCTGTCACCGGTGCGGGATCGTTCTGGCTATCGCAGGCCAAGACCGTCACCGGAACGGTCACTGGCAGGACGATGCAGCCCGCGCTCAGCTCGCAGCTGGCCAGGTATCCGGCCACCGCGGTCGCATCGGCGCTGGCGGTGAGCTGGTTGAAACCGATCACTCGAACCAGGAAGGTGTCAAAGGTCTGGTCGGCCACGGACCGGACGCCGGCTGCGCCGGGTGGGATGGACCCTCCGCCCACGTGTGCCGCGTCGCCCGTGCCGGTCGCGAGGCCACCTGCCGTGTTCAGCAGGTTACCCGCTAGGTCGGTGTAGTAAGCGTTGGGCATGCCCACCGCATTTGCGACAGCAGTGTCGGACATCGCGGCCAGGACGTCCGCGTCGAGGTTCGCCGGGTCCTTGCCCGCAAGGTTCTCGGCCAGCTTGACTGCGCCGGCCTTGGCGGAGGCATCGGCGGCGTTCTGCGTGTCTCGCTGCTTGCCCCAAGCGTACCCGCCGTCGACGACGAGGCCCACCATGGCGACCAGCGTCACCATGGCGATCGCAACGATTACGAGTACCTGCCCGCGTTCGTGGCGGCCGGCACGCGTACGTTGGTCACGGAGTTCTTCAAAACGGGTCGAGGGTTCTGCGTTCGCGCGGCTCATGTTCATGGCGACTGATAAGTCCTTTCGATCGGCTGCTGGGACTTGCCAGTCAGCGTCAGGGTTCCGACAAGGTTGCCGATGATGGGGGTGGCGGCCGTGTACTGGTATGTCACGCTCACTTCGACAATGCATCCAAGACGCGGTCCGAGCGGTAGGACCTGGCCTGGTGCACAGTCGTTGGTTATCCCGTCACCGGTGTAGTCCGACTGGAGGAACTTCACCGTGATATCGGAGGCTGCCAGGCCGAGCGCGACCGCGTGCTTCGTTGCGCGGGCCGTGATCGCCGTCGCGTTCTGATCAACGATGCCGACCCGGACTGCCTCGTGGGCGGCGTTGTTGACGGTGTTGTACCCGTAGACGGCCCGGCCGAAGTCAAGAATGCCCACCAGGAGCAAGATGAAGATCGGCAGGATGAGTGCGAACTCGACCAGGGCTTGACCCCGGGTCCGGTCGTGACGGTGAAGGGCGCGCCGACCGATCATCACTTGTTCTCGAGGGTCACGTGGAGGTTGGCTGAACAAGCGTATGTCTGTCCGCCGATCAGGTCCTGATCCTTCACCTTCCAGGATGGCTTGTTGCCCGGCGTTGTGGAGAACGCACCGGTGAACCCAGCCAGTCGATAGGCGCTGTCGGCGGCTGCCGGCGTGAATCCGAGAACCTGGGTCATGGTGCAGTTGCCGGCTGGAGGAGGGGGTGGCGCATGCGTGACATTGACCTGCGTGTTGAGCGGGGAGCATTGACCAGGCGTGGAGCTCGGGTTGGTGGTCTGGGCTGAAACGATGTCGGTATTGCTGCCGGTCAGCGGCGTGAAACCGCCGGTGAAGCCGGCGCCCGTCCATGCGGACCGGGCTGCCGACACGGTCAGCGACACAAGATTCGGGACGGCGACTTCGGTTCCGGAACAGCTGTCTGGCACCTTGTGCGTGACGGTGACGGTTGCCGTGTAGATGAGGCAACGTCCGGGGGTCGAGGAGGGGGACGTCGTCTGGGTCAGGACGATGTTTCCGTCAGATCCGGTCGCCGGCGTGAATGTGCCGGTGAATCCAGCCGCGGTCCATGCCGCTCGAGCGTCGGCGACCGACAAAGCCACCATGTTCGGTACGGTCTTGTCAACGCCGATGCAGCCGGCCGGGACGGGATCGGGCGGCACCGGAATACCCTGGATCACGCCACCAAACACCAGGAAGGTCGATGTCGCACTGATGGACAGCGGATCTCCGACGATCGCCCCGACGAGGGGCGTCAGAAGACCGAAATCACAGCGCAAAGTGACGGCGACCAGGTCACCTGCCTCGTAGTGATCAAGGGGGTCGCCAGTCCGTTCGGCGAAAACCGGCGCTGGCAGGTCGGCGGAGTCGATCACGCCGTCGTTATCGATATCGGCATCGCAGTTAATTGCCTGCAGATCCTGCGAGATCTTCAGGTAGTAACTTGGATCTCCGGCACCGCTCTCCCACGAAAGCGGGTTCCTCGCTGCCTCATTGGCGCCGATGCGCGTGGCGTTGTTGAGCGCCACCCAGCCAAAAAAGACCCGGCCCATGTCTACTGCCATGAGCAGCAGCAGCACCAGAAGCGGGAGGATGAGCGCGAATTCTACGAGCGCCTGGCCGCGAGAGACCTCGCGGTGACGCCGAAGGGGCAGCTTCATGACGGTCGCTCTGCGGGATTTGATCTGCCTGCAGTCTAGGGTGGTTACCTTGCAGGACACCTTGCAGCGTGGG
>JBDSIN010000110.1:0-5468 GCA_039917955.1 Candidatus Limnocylindria bacterium | reverse complement strand
AGGTCGTTGCGATCCTGATGAGGGTCGTCGGGACGCCGCTCTGACGCCGGGCGACGTCGCGGTGGCGCCGTTCACGGGCGCGGACGAGGTCCGGGTGGCGCCGCTCTTGCCCCGTCGGGTATGCTTCGCATCCCTCAGCGCCGGGGAATGTATACCGGTCGTCGCTGCGCACTGTTCGCCGCGAACGGCCGTGGAGACCGGCACATTCGTATCCGTCAGGGAGTCATGTCGATCGTCCGTCGACCCGCCGCGCGTCTGCTCTCCGCCCTCCTGCTGCTGACGGTTGTCGTCGCGCCGGGGCAGTGGCCAGCCGCCGTGCGAGCGACCGACCCGATCGTCAATGAGGCGATCGACGAGCAGCAGCGCATGGAGCAGGAGCTCGCCCGGCAGCGAGCCCAGCTCGCCGACCTGCAGCGCGAGCAGGCCGATCTGGCGGCCAGCCTGCTTGGGATCGAGGACCAGCTCACGTCAGTCGGTCTCGAGATTGAAGCCGCACTGCGTGAGCTTGAGCTTGCCTCGCTGCGTGTCCAGCAGGCACAAGGGGAGCTCCGCGCCTACCAGATGGACATCGACGACCTCGAGGCGACGCTGTCGCGCCTCGCCAGCGAGCTCGCGGCGTCACGCGTGGAACTGGCCGCGCGGGAGGACCTGCTCCAGGATCATCTGCGCCTCGCCTACGAGCAGAGCCAGACCTCGATTCTCGAGATCCTGATCTCGACCGACTCGTTCACGCGGGCCACCAGTGAGCTCTCGTACATGCTCACGCTCTCCGACGAGGACCGCCTGCTGGCGACGGAGGTACGCGATCGCCGCGAACGCATTCGAGTGCGGCGCGAAACCCTGAGCGTCGGACACGAGACGCTCAGTGCGCTGCGCGATGCCGCAGCCGATCGAGCGGTCGAATTGGCGGATCAGGAGGCTCAGGTCGACGCCGCCCGAGTAGCGCTGGAGGAGAAGAAACGCCAGCTCGAGGAGCTGCGCGACGCCCAGGACGCCGAGTTCCGCGCCACCGCCCAGAGCCTCGGCGAGCGCCGTATGGAGATCGCGGACGGCGAGATTGCCCTCTCAGAGCAGACAGCGCTGGTTGATCAGCTCAAGGAGCTTGCCAAGTCGCTCGACATCGCCTACCGCGGCAGGTTCGAGTGGCCAGAGCGCGGCTCGTTCATGGTGACGCAGGAGTTCGGCTGGACCAGTTACAACCCAAGTCACACCGGGATCGACATGGCGTACACCGCCCAGCGCTGCGGGCTGCCGATCTACGCCGCCGGGGATGGCGTCGTGCTGGCCGATGGTCAGCCCAACGCCGACTGGGGAGACCCGGCCATCGGCGTGGTGATCGGTCACTCCCAGCGGCTGCTCACCTGGTATTGGCACCTCTCCGGCGAGATCGTGTCGGTGGGCCAGCAGATCCGCGCCGGCGATGTCATCGGCTACGAGGGTGCCACCGGTTGGGCGACCGGATGCCACCTGCACTTCGGCGTCACGTTCGACGGGGCCACCGTCAACCCGCGCGTCTACCTCCCGTGACCTGAGTCGGCGCAGCCGCCGATTCGACCAAGCGGGGCACATGCGCTACCGTTCTCGCGATGCACCCGGCCATGCAGCGGCGACGTCATCGGCTGATGATTCACCGCACCACCCTGCGCCGCAATCCGCGGCGCGGGCTGACGACTTTCCTGCTCGCGTCGGTCGGCGTCCTCGTGCTGTTCGTGGGGAGCATGGCCGCCGGGACGGCCGGCGGGCTGCTGGCCACCTACCAGTACTTCGCCACCGGGCTTCCCGACCCGCTCCTGCTTGACGGGATCGAGCTGCCGGCATCGACGCGGGTCTACGATCGGAGCGGAAGCATCCTGCTTGCCCGCTTTGAGTGCGAGAACCGCGAGCAGGTTCATTTCGCCGGGATCCCCGACAGCATCGTCAACGCGACCGTGGCGGCGGAGGACCGGACCTTCTGGACCAACGACGGGATCGACTACGGCGCAGTCGTGCGCGCCGCGCTCGCCAACCTCGAGGCCGGCGAGATCGTCCAGGGCGCGAGCACCATCACCCAGCAGGTGATCAAGTACGCCGGGTCGATCAAGCAGGCACAGGAGGTCGTCGACGCTCCCTCAGCCGCACCGTCGCTCGACCTCGGGCTGGACCCCGAGGCGAGCGGGGACGACCCGTGCGAGCAGCCGGCACTGACCTTCCTGGAGACCGGGCGCCAGTTCCAGGACAAGATCCAGGAGGCGATCCTGGCGCGCCAGGTGACTGCCGCCTACCCCGGGCGGCCGGGCAAGGAGAAGATCCTCGAGACCTACCTGAACCTGATCTACTACGGGAATCGGTCCTTCGGGATCAAGGCCGCCGCGGCGAACTTCTTCGGCACCTCCAACCTCGACGAACTGAGCCTCTCGCAGGCGGCATTCCTCGCCGGTCTTCCGCAGCTGCCGAGCTACTACGACCCGTACCAGCCTGCCGAGGAGCCGCGCGGGCCGGATCGCGCGATGGCGCGCCGCGACGCGGTGCTGGCGGCTATGCTGCGTGACGCATACATCAGCCAGGCCGAGCACGACCGCGCGGTCGCCGTGACCTGGGAAGAGATGGGTCCCAGTCGCGTGACATCGGTCCTGCGCGAGCCGCACTTCTCGTTCCGCGTGCAGCGTGAGGCCGAGCGCATCCTCGCCAGCCTGGGCGTGGCCAACCCCCAGCAGGCGGTGCTCATCGGCGGGTACCGGATCACCTCGACGCTCGACTACGGCCTGCAACAGGTTGCCAAGGCGAAGGTGACCGATTACGTGACGCAGCTGGCCAGGAGCAACAACGCCCACAACGCCGCGCTCGTGTCGGTCGATTCGGCGACCGGCGAGATCATCGCCTACGTCGGCAGCGTGGACTACTACAGCCGCGAGGATGAACGGGTGCAGGGCCAGTTCGACGTGGCCGGCCTGTCATTGCGTCAGCCCGGGTCAGCCTTCAAGCCGATCACCTACAGCGCCGCCTTCCGCGCCCGCCAGGCGACGCCTGCCACCATGTTCGTGGACGCCCTGACCCAGTTCGGCTCCACGCTGGGGACGAGCTACATCCCGGCCAACGCGGACCTGTCCGAGCATGGCCCGATGCTTGCCATGGACTCGCTGCGCTACTCGCTCAATGTGCCGTCGGTGATGATGCAGTACCTGGTCGGCGTCAACGAGACCGCCCAGTTCGCCGAGTCGATGGGCGTCGCCAGTGCGCAGTACATCCTCGACCAGGATCCGGGCCTCACGCTCACCCTCGGGTCGGTGCCGGTCAACCTGACCAACATGACGCAGGCGTACGGCGTCTTCGCCCAGCAGGGAACGCGGCACCCTGCAACGGCGGTCATCGAGATCCGCGACCGGGACGGCCGGATCGTCTACAGCCGGGAGGAGAACGGCCCCGACGCGACGACGCCGATGACGCCCGCCGAGGCGTATCTCACCCACTGGATCATCCAGGGAAACACCGATCCGCGGCTCAACCTGTGGTGGGGACGGCGGGCCATGTTGCTCGACGCCAACGGCAACCGGCGGGACGCCGCGGCGAAGACGGGCACGACCAACGACTTCAAGGACGTGACCGCCTTCGGCTACGCGTCCGGCAGCCTGGCAACCGGCGTCTGGATGGGCAACAGCAACGGGGATTCGCTGACGGCCAGCCTGTTCGCGGCGAACGGCCCGCTCTACCTGTGGCAGGAGTTCATGGACGCCGCGCTCAATCAGCCGTGGGACTGGAACGGGCAGGCGCCCGTCGTGGCACAGACGTTTGCCCAGCCCCCGGGGATCGTGACGGCGAGCATCTGCAAGTTCTCCGGGATGGCGGCAACCGGCGGCTGCGGACCCACCATCGAGATCCCGTTCCTGGAGGGCACCGTGCCGCCGCCGGATAACGTGCATGTCTACAAGACCGGCGGCGGTGGTGCCACGCCCGACCCATCGGCGAGCAGCGACGGGGGAACGCCGGTCGGCGGCCCGTGCTTCGACATCGTGGCTGCCGTCGCGCAGGATTCACGACGGCCGGCGCAGTGGGCGGCGTCCGCCAAGCGCTGGGCTGATCGCCTGGTGAACGGCGAGCTCGGCGGCAGGGGGAGTCCGGACTCGCTCGGCACGCTGGGTCCCGAGAAGGTCTGGTTCTACATCTCACCGGTGCCCGGCAAGGGCGGCTACGGCGCGCCGATCTGCGGCGTATACAGGGCCACCCCGACACCGCAGCCCACGCCGATCCCGGATCCGAATGCCACGGGCGGACCGCCGCAGGATTGTCCGCCGGGCAACCCCGCCAAGTGCACGCCGGCGCCGACGGTGGCCACGGCGCCCGCAGGCTCGATCGATGGCGCCGTCGACGCGGCCAGTCTGGCAGGACTCTTCGGGGCCTCCGTGCTCCTCGGTCTGCTCCCGCTGACCGCTCGCTCGGCGGGCTGGACCCGCAGGCGGCGACGCCCGCACCCATAGCCGGCACGCCGGCCGACCCCCGGCCGTGCGAGAATCTGCGCGTGTCACAGTCGATCCTGACGCTGATCCTGGCCGGTGGCGAGGGTGAGCGGCTCTCGATCCTGTCGCAGGTCCGTGCCAAGCCGGGCGTTCCGTTCGGGGGCAAGTACCGGATCATCGACTTCGCTCTGTCCAACGCGGTGAACTCCGGTCTCACCGATGTGGCGGTACTGACCCAGTACGCGCCGCGCTCGCTGATCGACCACATCGGTGTCGGACGGCCATGGGACCTCGACCGCAGCCGTGGCGGCGTGACCCTGCTGCAGCCGTACCTTGGGCGCGGGAAGGCCCGTGAGTGGTACCACGGCACGGCCGATGCGGTGCTCCAGAACCTGGAGTTCATCGCCGATCGCGACCCCGAGCTGGTCCTCATCCTGGCGGGAGACCACATCTACAAGATGGACTACCGGCCCTTCCTGGAGCGCCATCGGTCGGCGCGAGCGGAGGTCACCTGCGCCGTGCGGACGGTCCCCATCGAGGATGCCCACCGCTTCGGGATCCTGGAGATCGATGCGGACGAGATGATCACGCGCTTTGTCGAGAAGCCACCCAATCCGACCGGCAACCTGGTGAGCATGGGCGTCTACGTCTTCTCCTGGCGTGCTCTGCGCGAGGTGCTGTCCGCCGAACGCGCGGACTTCGGACGCGACGTGCTGCCGGCCATGGTGGCCGCCGGCCAGCGCGTGGCTGCCTACCGGTTCGGCGGCTACTGGGAGGATGTCGGGACCGTGGAGAGTTACTGGCGGACGAGCCTGGACCTGCTCTCCGACCAACCGGGGATCAACCTGTACGATCGTGGCTGGCTGATCTACACCAAGAGCGAGGAGCGCGCTCCGGCGCTCATCGGGCCGGAGGCGAAGGTCACGCGCAGCATGATCAGCCACGGCTGCGTCATCGAGGGCACCGTGGAGCACAGCCTCCTGTCGCCCGGCGTACGTGTGGCGCGTGGTGCGGTGGTGCGCGACTCGATCGTCATGT
>JBDSIN010000109.1:0-3612 GCA_039917955.1 Candidatus Limnocylindria bacterium | reverse complement strand
GGTCCTCCACCTTCCAAGACCGATGGCGCCGCGGCGCCTGGGTGCGGGGCGAATTGTACCGGTCGGCCCTGACCCCGATACTTGCACCCATGACGACCACCCTGAGCGAACTCTTCCGCCACAACCGATGGGCCAACCAACAGATCCTCGAAGCGTGCCGCGCCCTGACCGATGAGCAGCGCGCGGGCACCGTGGAGGGGACGTACGGCGAGCTCGGCAACACGCTCACCCACCTCGTCCGCGCCGAGAGCTTCTACCTCAAGCTGCTGACCGATTGGCAGCCACCGGTGCGCTGGGAGATCCCCGGGCCGTTCCCCGGAATCGATGTGCTTCTCGAGCGAGCCCGCTTCACCGGGGAACGCCTCGTCGAGATCGCCGACAAGACCGATCCTGGGCGGGAGATCGACGTGGACGGCGATTCGGTTCCCGCCGCGGTCATCCTGGTGCAGGTTATTAATCACGCCACCGACCACCGCAGTCACGTGGCGACCATCCTCACCCAGCTGGGCATCCAGCCACCGGAGATCGATGGCTGGTCGCTCTTCAACGTTGCCGAATTGCGAGGGACCACGCCGGCATGATGGTCCACCTGTACGACTACGCGGTGCCGGCCGCCGATGCTACAGCCGGCGTGCCGAGCCTGCGCGACGCGCTCGCCGGCCTCGACCCCGAGGATCGCAAGGCCCTGTTGGGTGGTCTCTTCAAGACCGAGCGCATGCCCGGCACCATGGAGCGCCTTTCGACCCTGGTCAGTGACCTGGATGCCAGCTTCGCCGACCTGCTGACCCTGCTGGACAACGCGGCGCGGGCCCGACGGTTCGTGGCGATCGACGAGGCGAAGGTGGTCCTGGACCGATACCTCCCGCCCGCGGCGCTGTCGGGCACGCACGACTGGGACGTCGCCCGCCTGCACGAGCCGTACGGGGACGGGACGTACCACGGGAAGCTCCTCAAGCGGACGCGCAAGCAGCTCCGTTCGGTGGGAAGCCGCGAGGCGCTGACCACCCCGTTCCTGCTCCGGCGAGAGTGGGGCCGATGAGCCGCCGCTCATCGCGCCGCGGGCGCCCCTACCAGCCGCTGCCGCAGCGCCGCGTGAACTGGGGAGCGCGGCTGCTGGTCGTCTTCGTGGCCTTCGTCCTGGTCGCCGGCTTCGCGATCCTGACCTTCGCGCGCTGAGCGGTCGCGCCGCGGCGACGCCCATCGGTCGACTCGGTCGGTCAGTCGATGCGCAGCGGCTTGACCGTCATCACCTCGTCGACCCGACCCTCCCACTCGGACCGCGGCGCGTCGCAGTAGAGCTCGATCTCATTGCCGTCCGGGTCGGCGGTGTACAGGGAGCGGGTCACCCCGTGGTCGACCGCCCCCTTGAGCAGTCCCCGCTCGCTCAACAGGGCATGGGCGGCGCGCACCGCGTCCCAGTCGGCGAGGCGAATGGCGACGTGGTACAGCCCGACGGCCGTTTGGAGCGGCGACGGGGCCTGCTGTCCGACGCGCAGCAGCGCCAGATCATGGTGCGACTCCCCGGTGGCGGTGAGGAAGATCATCACGTTGCTCATCTCGCTGACCACCCGGAAGCCGAGCAGGTCGCGGTAGAAGGCCAGCGATCGATCCAGGTCGCGCACCTTCAGGACGACGTGGCCGATGCCGAGGGGCTGCATCATGCCCCGATGCTAGCCTGCCGCCACGGGCAGCGGGTGAGCCGCGTCAGCCGCCGAGGTGAACGGTGACGGTGATCACACCCCGGCTGAGCGCCGAGTCGGTGACCGCGGCCCAGGCCTCCGGCGAGAGATCGGCGACCTTCTGGCTCGCCGTCCCCCACAGGCAGCCGCAGTAGTCCACTACCGGCAGGACGACGCAGCGATCCGCGCAGACGGTCACGAAGCGGGCTGCCGGCGGGGCGTCGTAGTGGCCACCCAGCCCCCCGGGGAGTGCGACGACGGCCTGCCCGCGCCAACCGGCGGAGCAGCAGTACCAGGTCGCCTTGCCGGTGATGGAGGCATCGGTGATCTGGGGCGGAGCGACGACCCGCGCCGCCCGGACGAACATGGTCGCCTCCATCGAGACGCTGGCCGGCCCCGGCACGGTGAACGACGGATCGAGCGTCTCCGGGCCGATCGGCGGAGCAACGTCGGCCAGGCTCGCAGCTGCCAGCCGCTCACGCCCCGCTTGGGCGTTGCGAGCGAGGCCATCCGAAGAGGAATCGGCCGCGGCCAGCAGGTGCTGGGCGGCGATCGCGACAGGCGTTGCCGATCGCGTGGTGAGCGGGGCCAGAAGGCCGATCGCGACCGCGCTGACGATCGTCAGCGCTGCGACACGGCGCAGGAGCTCCAGCAATAGAATCCTCTGTACGAGCGGTTCGGGGCACGCGTCCCGCTTCCGACGACCACCGCAGCGATTCGTTGCGGTCGCATCGGACGGACGACTCACCCTACCATCAGGGTCCCGACCTGTCGAGCGAAGGAGCCCCATGACCATGAAGCGAACAGGCGCACATCGCAGCGGTGCGGTCTTCACGCGCGGCGGCAAGGCACGCCTCACCGAGGATCAGCGCCTCCTGCAGGAGGACGCCGGCACCGCGTTCCTCAAGACCGATACCTGGCGCGCACTGCGGATCATGGGCGAGTTCGTCGAGGGGTTCGATGCGCTCGCCGGCATCGGTCCGGCAGTGAGCGTCTTCGGTTCGGCGCGCAGCAGCCGCAGCAACCCGCACTACCGGATGGCCCGCTCGCTGGCACGCAAGCTGGCGAAGCGCGGCTACGCGATCATCACCGGCGGCGGACCGGGGATCATGGAGGCGGCCAACCGTGGTGCCCGCGAGGCCGGCGGCGTATCGGTCGGCTGCAATATCGAGCTACCCTTCGAGCAGGGGCTGAACGAGTTCGTCACGCTGGGGATGGAGTTTCGCTACTTCTTCGTGCGCAAGACGATGTTCATGAAGTACGCGGAGGCCTTCTGCATCTTCCCCGGCGGCTACGGCACGCTCGACGAGCTGTTCGAGGCGCTGACCCTGATCCAGACCGGCAAGGTGCAGCATTTCCCGGTGGTCCTGTTCGGGGCGGACTACTGGAGCGGCCTGCTCGATTGGATGCTCGCCACCGCAGTCGCCGATGGAAAGATCGGCGCCGATGACCTGACCCTCTTCACCGTGACCGATGACGTCGACGAGGCGGTGGAGGTGATCCTGGCCCACCACCAGCTGCGCCTGGAAGCGCGCGGCGCCGGCGCGGCGCTCACGTAGTGGGGACGCTCTTCCTGGTTCGCCATGCTCCAACGGATGCGAGCCAGGAGGGCCGCAATCTCGGGCAGGGCTCCGATCCGCCGCTCTCCGGTCCCGGACTGCACCTTGCCGCCCGGCTCGGCGCCGTCCTGGCCGCGGAGGTTGCTGAGCTGGCCATCGCACCGGTGCGCCTGGTGACGTCTCCCGCGCAGCGCTGCCGCCAAACGGCGCAGGCCATCGCGGCGAGCATCCCGAAGCCGCGTCCCGCGGAGGTCGCGCCGGGGCTGATGGAGATCGATTACGGCGAATGGGAGGGGCTCACCTCTGACGAGTGTGCGGCGCGGGACCCGGAGCTCCGCGCTGCGTGGGAGGCCGACCCGTACGCGACGCGGACC
>JBDSIN010000108.1:0-14530 GCA_039917955.1 Candidatus Limnocylindria bacterium | reverse complement strand
CGGCGGCGGATCGAGAAGTACATGGTCATGGAGCGCATGATCGAGCGGGAGATGGCTCGCCGCCACACGTACTGAAGGCGGAGCGGGTCTGCGACCCGGACGCCGATCGCCGTGCCGATGCCCCGATTGTGGATAGTCGGGGCCTTCTCATGCCGCGTTGTGGACAACTCCCGCGGAGGGTCAGGGGCTTCGATCCGCTTGACGCCTGGACCACGCCCGGCGCATGCCTAGCCCGGTGCCTCGCGGTCGGTCGCCGCGCTCGCAGTGAGTCGGCGACCGGATGGTTCAGGCTACGACGGGGCGAGCCTCGCTCGCTTCGCGAGACTCGACGGAGGCCGCCACCACTGTCCGTACCCACCCCGATAGGCGCGGCATTTCGAACAGGCTGAATGTCAATCCCCGCGCCGCAAACTGATCGATATCCCACCCGTTGAACTCGCGTCGTGCGGCGACCGCGCACATCTCGTCATACAGCTCGGGCCATCCGACCGGCTTTCGCCGATAGCAGAAGCGGATGAACTCGGCCACGTCGGGGGGCGGCAGGTCCGGCGATGGGTCGACGGATGTCAGCCGCGCGGATGACGCCGAGGGCCGATGCGACATGCGGGCGGTTGCCTCCGGTGGGCTGCGGGTGGGCGATTGACACGGTCAGGTCGATGTCTCGGGACCGCCCTGAGGATAGGCGTCGCTGGCGAATGGTATGGGCCGATTTGGACCTTGCGAAGGGGGTATGTCCACGAACTTATCCACAAACCCTTCCACAGGGCGTGTAGCGGGTGGACATGCCTTTGTGAGCGGCCGTCCACGCCCGTGGCGCGTGCCCGCACCCGCCCGGACCAGCCCGGACCAGCCCGAGCAGTAGAACCCCACCGGCTGCAGATCCATCGTGGTGCCTCACGCCCCCGGTGCAGATCTCGACCGTAGGTAGCGTCGCTCCCCGGCGGACCTGATCATCAGCGGTAGGCGGCCGCGGAGGAGGACTCGCCGATCTCGAACGAGGATGGCCGTTCCTGCCAGATCCGGCCCGATCATGTCGGACTGCCCGAGCCTGGGTATGGCTTGGGGGGCGACGCCGCTGATGGCTCCAGTCACATTGCGGGCGATCCGCGCAGCGGTGGCCTGGATCGAGCGCAGCGTCGGCGGGAGGCGGTAACCCTCCGGCACGGCAACAACATCGCCGATCCCGAAGACGCCTGCTCCAGCAGCCATCGTATTGTCGACGCGGAGCCTGCCACGCTCGTCCAGAAGGGCTTGCGGCAGCCATTCGGTGCTGCCCCGAAGGGGCGCGACGATGGCAATCAGATCGGCCTCAACCACGCTCCCACGGAGTTCAACGGTTCCCTCGCCGATCCGCTCCACGCTACCAGCGGTGACCAACTGCGCTCCCCGCTTTTCGAAGAGCGCCCTGATCCAAGCCGTGGCTTTATCACCGAAGCGGCGCCCCATTGTGTCGTCGCCGTCGATAGCGGTGACTCGCACGCCGGGACGGCGGGCGGCGATCCAGGCGGCGTATTCCAGCCCTGGTCCGGGCCGCTCCCAGCCAAAAACGACCGCTACGTGCGCGATCCCGGCTGTCACGCGGGAGGCGAACTCGGTGGCATCGTCGAGGTCGCACGGGAAGGCTGCGTGTTCACGAGCGCCGGGGACCCGTCCACGGTCAGCTACGGCCCCTGTCGCCACGACCAGCTGGTCGTATTCGATCTGGGCACCAGAGTCCAGAAGCACGTGACGCTGCTCGAGGTCGACGGCCGTGGCGCGGCCTGCGACGACATCGGCTCCCTCCGCTGCGAGCAGGCGGGCGAACGGGATGACAGGCGGTTGGGGATCACCGGCCGGGACGCGGATGAGCCACGGCCGGTAGACGACCTGGGTCTCGCTGCTGATTACCGCGACTGGAACACTGTCGTCCTGTTTCCTCAGGGCCAGGGCGATTTCGAGGGCAGCGAATCCGCCCCCGACGACGACGACGCCCTTCATGCGAGCACGCCAGCGACCACACGCCGACGATCCCCGATCGGTTCGCCGCCATCGGCAGCCACAGCTGGTTGACGATTGCCGCGATCGTCGGCGACCTCCGACCGAGTCACAGGGTAGGCCGCCATCAACCTCGGATCCAGGCAGACGAACGCGATGAGCAGCCGTTCCAGCGCCTGTCCAAGCCGTCGCCGACCTCGTCCAATCACATCCTTACCGATGGCTCCCTCCACGATTGGTACCGAATACCGGATTCTCGTTGAGGCGTCCCACGCTTCTTCGTTGTGCGACACGCTGAGCAGTATGGGCGAGATGGGACGTATGGAACGCGGCCGATAAGGGCCCAGACAAGAGCTCAGCCCGAACTCGGTCCACCACCTGCACAGCACCTGCCACCCGTGACTGGGACGTCGGCCTGGCGCATCATGCCGCCGTGCAACGTGATCTCCCTTCCGGCACGGTCACCTTCCTGTTCACCGACATCGAGGGCTCGACGAAACTGCTGCACGAGCTGGGCGCCGATGGGTATGCAGCGGCGCTGGCCGAGCATCGGCGCATCCTGCGCGAGGCGTTCGGCGCCCACGGCGGGGTGGAGGTCGATACCCAGGGGGACGCCTTCTTCGTCGCCTTCCCAACCGCACCGGGGGCGCTCCAGGCGGCGGCCGTGGCCCAGGAGGCGCTCGCCCGAGGTCCGATCCGCGTGCGGATGGGTCTGCACACCGGTATGCCACAGCTGACCGAGGAGGGCTATGTCGGGCAGGTCGTGCACGAGGGGGCACGCATCGCGGCCGCCGGCCATGGCGGCCAAGTCGTGATCTCGGCTGCCACGGCCGTCCTCATCGGAACAGATGGGCTGCGCGATCTCGGCGAGCATCGGCTCAAGGACTTCGACCAGCCGGTGGCGCTGTACCAGCTCGGGGAAGAGCGCTCTCCGCCGTTGCGCACGATCTCGAATACGAACCTGCCCCGTCCGGCCAGCTCGTTCGTGGGCCGCGAGTCCGAGGTGGCGGAAGTCGCCGCCCTGCTGCGCGACGGGGCCCGCCTGCTGACCCTGACAGGTCCCGGCGGGACGGGCAAGACGCGCCTCGCAATCGAGGCCGCGGCCACCTTGGTGCCCGAGTTCAAGGCCGGCGTGTTCTGGGTCGGCCTGGCACCCGTGCGCGATCCGGCGCTCGTGACCGAGACGATCGGCCAGACGATCGGAGCCAAGGACAACCTGGCTGCCCACATCGGCGAGCGCGAGTTGCTCCTCCTGATCGACAACCTCGAACAGGTGGTCGAGGCGGCCGCCGAGCTCGCCGCGCTGGTCGAGACCTGCCCCCACCTCCGCCTCCTCGTCACCAGCCGCGAGCTGCTCCGGGTCCGGGGCGAGGTCGGATACGCTGTCCTGCCGCTGGCCGACCCGGACGCGGTCGAGTTGTTCTGCACCCGGGCCCAGGCCGCGCCCGACGACACCGTCCGTCAACTGTGCCGTGCCCTCGACAACCTGCCACTCGCCCTCGAGCTGGCCGCCGCCCGGGCCAGCGTGCTGTCGCCGAAGCAGATCCTTGAGCGCCTGGCGGGGCGCCTCGACCTGCTCCGCGGCGGACGGGATGCCGATCCCCGCCAGCAGACGCTGCGGACCACGATCGCCTGGTCGTTCGACCTGTTGACGCCCGAGGAACAACTGCTGTTCGCCCGACTGGCCGTCTTCGCCGGGGGTGCGACCCTCGAGGCCGCCGAAGCGGTCGCCGACGCTGATCTCGACACCCTCCAGTCCCTCGTCGACAAGAGCCTGCTGCGCCACACCGAGGAGCGGTTCTGGATGCTGGAGACGATTCGAGAGTACGCCACCGAGCGGCTCGAGGCGTCGGGCGGGGCCACGGAGTTTCAGCGGCGTCACGCCGAGTACTTCCTGGCGCTCGCCGAGGAGGCCGAGCCACATGTCGATGACGAATCTATCCGTGGCGGCCGGACGTGGCTCGATCGGCTGGAACGCGAGCACGACAACCTGCGCGCCGCACTCGACCAGCTCGAGGCCTCGGACGAGATCGAGCTTGAATTGCGAATGGCAGGAGCACTCTCGGATTTCTGGTTCAGCCGGGGTCACGTCGCCGAAGGCCGGCGTCGTCTGGAGATCGCCCTCCGCGCCGACCAGCTTCCGACGACCGCTCGCGCCAGGGCTCTCGTCGGGGCGTCCAACATGGCGGCCCTATCTGGGGACACCACAACGATGCGGCTCCTTGCGGAGGAAGCCTTTGTGATGCAACGCGCTCACGGGGATTTGCGGGGTGCAGCGAGGTCCCTAAGCTCAATCGGCTATGCGATCGGCGAGGAAGGCGACTGGGCACGGGGGCAGCAGGCCCTCGAAGAGAGCCTCCGGCTTTCCCGCGACGTCGGTGACGAGCATCATGCGCTGTGGACGACCCGCACGCTCGCCTGGGCCTATGCGGAGTCCGGCGACCTGAAACGCGCCCGCGCGACCTACGAGGAAGGTCTCAACCGGGCACGCGCACTGGGGAGCAGGTCCGTCGAGGCGGCACTGCTGGGTTCCCTGTCGTGGCTTGTCGTCCGAGAGGGGGGTCAGGCTCAGGACTCGCTTCCCCTGCTGAAACAGAGCCTTGACATCAAACGGGCCATCGGTGATCGCATCGAGATCGCGATCGGCCTGTGCGCTGTCGCCCGCGTCATGACCGCCCTGGGAAGTGCAGGGACGGCTGTCCGGCTGGTCTCGTGCTTCCAGGCGCTGAGCGAGGAGATCGGCGGCGGCGAGGCGTGGGTCACCCGGATGAACGAGGCGACGCTCGCAACGACCCGCACCCAACTCGACGAGGCCGCCTTCGCCGAGGCCTGGGAGCATGGCAGGACGCTCAGCGTGGACCAGGCGGTCGCACTCGCCCTCGACGGCATCGATAGGACAACGTGAAAGGCCGACGTCGGTTTGAGATTGGTACCGCATACCGGATTCTGGGCCTAGAGACCCACACACGCCACGTTGGCATCGGTGGGCGAATCTGACCGCGGTGGGACGCCTGGGACGGCCGCGATAAGGTTCAGGTAAGGGCTCCCAACAGCCGCGCACCTCCTGCTCCTCCCAGTGCCTCCGGAAGCGTGCCTCAGTTGGCATGAAATAGCTGGCGACCACGGTTGGTTCGTTGGGTCTCGGCACGCAGCCGGACCTTCAGACGGTCGCATGGGTCAACCGGCTGAAGCCAGCGTTCGCGGGGCTGAACCTGACGGGTGCACCCGTGGCCATCTGCTCGACGTGTTGCCGAAGGGCATCGCTCGGCGTGCCGTAGATCTCGATCTTGGTAATTCCCTCGAGGAATCCCGTAGGCCGCGGCGGCAGGCGATTGAAGGCGACACCGCGGCAGCACGGACCCAGCCGCGGGAGACGGGAGGCTGGCTGCGTGCCCAGGGACGGTTTGGGGTAGATTGCGCCAGTGAGTTTCGAGGCTGCCAGGGACATGATCGCGGTCATCGCGCATGACGGTCGCAAGGCCGACCTCGTCGCCTGGGCGACCTACAACCGCGACCGCCTCTCGGTGTTCGATCTCGTGGCGACCGCCACCACCGGCGCGCTCCTGCGCAACAAGGTGGGGCTCGACGTCGACTCGGTGCTGTCCGGCCCGATGGGAGGCGACGCCCAGATCGCGGCCATGGTCGCCGAGGGCCGCATCCGCGCGGTGATCTTCTTCGTCGACCCACTCAGCGCGCACCCGCACGATCCCGACATCCAGACCGTGATGCGGGTCTGCAACGTTCATTCGGTGGCGATCGCCACCAACGTCGGCGCAGCTGACCTGTTCCTCAGTTCCCCGCTCCTGCATACGGCTGAGGGCGCGCCGACCGCCTAGACGGGCGGTCCATGCTCGAAGTGATCCGAGGGCAGGAATAGTCCTTCCAATGGGCCGTTCGGCTCTCGAAGACAGTCCCTCCGTCACTTCAGTCACTGCATCCCCGATGGCTAGTTTGTCGCCAAGACTGGGCGCGGTGCGCCGAGACAGGCTTCCGGTCTTGTCCCTGTGCACGCCTGGAACTAAGTGGGAAACCCTGATGAGCACCCGTCAAGAGAAGGCCTCGAGCAAGTCCGAGCAGCATCCCTTTGCCGGACCGGTTACGGAGCCGCGCATCCCGCTCGACGACACTGCCATCATCGAAGATCCCTGGCTCGGTCGGATCGCAACGGCGGACGGCCTGTTCGTGACCGATGAGCATCAGCAGATCGTCGCCTGGTCGAGTTCTGCCCAGCGCGTCCTTGGCTACTCGGCCGAGGAGGTGATTGGCCGGCCCTGCTTCCTGGTCCTGATGGGCCGCGAACCCGGTGGTCACCCGATCTGCCGACGCTTCTGCCGGGTGACGGCTAACGCACAACGGGGACGCGGTACCGCCGCCTACGAGGTCGCCGCCCACGCCCGCGACGGCACGGTCAAATGCCTTAGCAACAGCGTGCTCGTTCTCGATGGTGGCAACGGTACGTTTCGCGTCATGCATCTGCTGCGTGAGGTGGCGTGCCACCCCGGCCTGCCGCGCCAGGTCGCGACCCGCAACCGTGACTCACTGGACGAAGGGCTGCCGATCGCGGGGCGGCTCACACGACGCGAGCTGGAAGTCCTCCGCCTCCTGGCCGGGGGCTCGACGGTGGACGAGATCGCGGAGGAACTCACGATCAGCGTCTTCACCGCCCGCAACCACGTCGCGAACGTCCAGCGCAAGCTCGGCGCTCGGAGTCGGCTGGAGACGGTTCTCCTGGGGATGCGCAACGGCCTGATCTGAGCGCGTCCTCGACGCGGCGGCGAGATTGGTTCTACCGCACCATGAAATGGCGGATGGCCTGCCGCACGATGACTCCAGAAGCTAGCGGAAACCGCCGGCCAGCATGTTGGAGTCACCGCCATGGCACCACCCACCGAGCCCGGAACCCTCAGGACCGCCGTAGACGTCGCCGGTGGTGTCACCGTCGAATCGCAGTTGCGGGCGGCAGATCCTCCTGCCGTCGTCGCTGCGCCGCCTAGTTCTCCCGACCTGCTCGCGCGGATCGCAACGCCTGAGCTCTCACGGCGCCGGTTTCTGCGCGGCGCGACCTTTGCGGGGGTTGGCCTCGTCGGGGTAGGCGTCGTCGCCTGCGCGCCGAATGTGGTCCCGTCACTGACGCCGTCGGGCGCGTCGCCGACCCCCGGCGCGCCGAGCGTGGCCGCCTCCCACGCTCCGCCGGGCCCGATCCCGCGCGGCTGGTCAGAGCACGATGTCAGCGCCCGCAACGTTGTCCGGCGCTACATCGGCAACCTCGCACCCGCGCTCAAGGACATCTACGGCGCCGCGGCGTTTGCGAAGCTCGCCGTCATCCTCGGTGCGGCGGACGGCTATCCCGAACTCCAGAAGAAGCCGGCGTTCGCCCAGGTCCCGCAACTTTTCCTCAACGACGTGCTCGCGCCGCTCACGCCCGAGATCGACGGGGATGTCAAGGTCTTCAGGCTCACCGTCGACGAGATCGAGCAGAAGATCGACGAACTGAAGGATCCGATCGCAGCGCTCGGCTACAACAAGCAGACGCCAGGGCCCACGATCCGAGTCAACCAGGGCGACAAGGTCCGGGCGATCTTCACCAACAACCTCAAGGAGACGACCGGCATCCACTTCCACGGCGTCGAGTTCGACGACTTCTTCCAGGACGGCGTGCCCTTCGTCACTCAGCTACCGATCACCCCCGGCGAGACCTACACCTACGAGTTCACCGCGAGAACCGCAGGCTCGCTGATGTACCACTCGCACCACAACGCCACCGACCAGGTCGGCCGGGGCCTCCTCGGTGCGTTTATCGTGGAGCCGAAGGACAACCCGGTGACGTACGACCGGGAGTACATCTGGGTCTCCAACGATGTGCTCGGAGGGTTCACGATCAACGCCCACGGCTTCCCGGCTACGTTGCCGATCCTCGCCGCCGCCGGTGAGACGGTGCTGGTCAGGTTCATGAACGAAGGGGTCATGATGCACCCGTTCCACAGCCACGGGTTCGTCATGAAGGTCGTTGCACGCGATGGCCATCCGCTCGGCAGCGCGGCATTCGAGTGCGACACCCTGGGCGTCAACCCGGGCGAGCGCTTCGACGCCGTGATCAAGGCGGATCGCCCCGGCTTGTGGGCCTTCCACTGCCACATCCTGCCCCACGTCGAGGGGCCGAACGGCATGTTCGGCATGGTCACGACACTCATCGTCGTGCCTGAGAAGGCACACGTCGACGCGATCGTCAATGCCATCGTCAGTTGAGGTTCGGACCGTCGCACCGACGGCCGAACCGGCATGTTCATACTGGTCCGGCGTTCGTCATCGACGCCTCAGCCGCGCCGCCTTGTTCAGCGGGAGCCGCCCGTGATGAGAGCAACTGTACTGCGCTTGTCCGTCCTCCTCGGGTTCCTCGTCGCCGCGTGCGGAGGCGAAGCAGCCTCGCCACCACCAGCGCCAACGCCCACGCCTGGACCGGTCACCGTGGAGTTCAAGGCGACAGAGCTAGAACGGTGGTTCTGAGCGTGAATGAGGGAGTTTGGTACCGCATACCGGATGCGCCGTGTGACGTGTCACGTGTCCCGCCGTGCGCCGCGATTGGCAGCATGGGCGACATGGGACGTATGGAACACGGCCGATAAGGGCTCAGATAAGGGCTCACGACACGCGTGCAGTTCGTGGCTCCTCCGACTACCTCCGGATGCGTCCCCGGTAGGTGACGGGGCCGTACTAGCAACCATACGCATCGTAGGCCGGCGAGAGTTGGACTTAGAACCCTCGGTCGGCCTGAGCGGGCGGTGTCCCGGGACACTGAGGTCTCCGGCGCGGCAGCGGAGGCCCGAACCGCCCTGTCAGTCGCCACTCACCTACCGCCGATGGGCTCGGGCTTCGACAGCGACTTCGACCGCTCCTCCCTCGCCTGCCTGTAGAGGTGATCACCGTTGCGGAGCACATCGATGATCGTCTGATGATCCATCACCCTTGCGAATCCCCGGCGCATCGTCCGGATCGTCGCGTTGTGAGCCATGGCGTTGTCGGTCGCATTGACATCGCTGCCGAACACGACGTGATAGTTCAGGAAGTAGCCGGTGCGGGCTGTGGACTCGCAGCAGAAATTTGTGAGCGTCCCACAGATGATGATCGTCTTGATGTCCTGGTCCCTCAGCACGTAATCGAGGTCAGTTCCCGCGAACGAGTCATACGTGTGCTTGACCCGGATTACCCGCTCACCGGGCTTCGGGTAGATCTCGTGGTAGATATCGGCGCCTTCGCTCCCTTCCTTGATGGCCCCGGCCGCGACCGGGTCCCAGTACTCGTAGAAGTCGGCGCAGCAGTCGCCCGCGATGTTATAAGCCGAGTAGATGACCGGAACTCCCATCTCACGACAGGCTTCGATGAGGGTCTTGATGCGAGGGACCTGGCGGTACGCTTCGGGGACGCACATCGGATTATTCGGGTTTACGAAGTCCTCCTGCATGTCCACCACGATCAGCGCAGACTCCTCGGGCTTGAGTTCAAACGCCCAGTGCCTGTCCCGCTCATAGTCCCGATTGGCGAACTCGATGAACTCGGTCTCCCCCGCGAAGAGGCCCGGTGCATGCAGCCGGTCGGCCCCAAGGAGATCCTGTTCTGTCCGGCCGTAGGTCTTGAGGAAGTCGTCTACCACACCGTTTCGCCGCTACTCACGAATACACCTCCTCTGTGCCTGAAGCCCCTCGGGGGCTCGAGAGAGTCGATCAGCTCACGCGTACGAAAGCCCAGACGAGTCTGCGCCATGTCAGCGCCCCGCGCGGCAATCTACGTCCCGGGAACGCCTCGCCGTCAGCACGGCCTCAGTATCGGCTCATCGTGTCGGGGTCCTCACGGCGTCGGCGGTGTCGCTCACGCGGAGATGCCACCGAGAGCGGAGGCCGCCGGTCATCCCGAACACGCGCACGCGGGGACAATGAGCGGGGGACAGCCTCTGATGCCCACCACGACAAGAAGACGACCGTGAAAGGGTGCGTATAAGGGCACGGTGGGAGTCCACCGGACGCCGCCAGAGTGTGAAGGTGTGACTCTGGGAACACCACAATATGTGTATTCCCCTGCGCGTTGAGCACAATATATTGTGTTGGTACCGCATACCGGAATCGCCGCGATGGTCCGGCGGGCTCCGGCTGAGCACGGATGCTCCGGTCAGTTCCGGCGGAATCCAGCGGGCTCCAGCCCGCTACAGGGTACGGGCAAGGGTACAGAACCGAGGCGCGCACTGATCGCCCCATTTCCTGTGGCCGCTTTTCCTTTGGACCGCAAGCGCGGCGTTGCCGCTGCCGGTGGCAACGTCGAGAACCCGTTCGGTGGAGCGCAGGCCGGGCGCCTCGATGAGCAGCTCCGAGACGATCAGGATCTGGGTCCCGATCATGTGGTAGTCGCCGCTCGCCCAGGTCGCTTGCTGACGCTGCTTGATCCCGGCGAGGTCCGGCTAGGGGTGCCGTCTGTCAACGAGATCTCCTTCACCCAGAGATTGCTGACCCGTGTGCGCCGCTGCTGAGACTCATGGCTTGCGGGCGGTGATCCCGGCGCCCATCGTGCCGAAGTCGGCCGCATTGGAGTGCTGCGGAGCGCCGTCGAAGACGTCCACGCCTCGGCGGACTTCGACGTCGCGGAATCCTGCTCCCTCCACCAGCGTGACGAGTTCGTCCTCGAGCAGACCGCCGGCGATGCAACCGGTCCACAGGCTCACGTCGGACTTCGAGCCACCTGGAACGGGTCGATCCAGGACGATATCGGCGAGCTGGATTCGGCCGCCCGGGCGGAGCACCCGGAAGATCTCTGCCAGCGCCATCGTCTTGTCGGGCACAAGGTTGAGAACGCCGTTCGAGATGACCACGTCGGCCCAGCCATCGGGGACCGGGAGCGCCTCGATGACCCCCTCCCGGAACTCGACGTTGCCCAGCTCCGCGAGTTCGGCGTTAGCGCTGGCTTTCGCCAGCATTTCGGGCGTCATGTCCACGCCGATCACCCGACCACTCGACGCAACCAGCCTGGCCGCGATCAGGCTGTCGGCGCCTGCGCCAGACCCGCAGTCCACGACCCGCTCGCCGGGTTGAAGCTCGCCGAGCGCGAACGGGTTGCCCGTCCCGGCCATCGACTGGACCGCACCCGGCGGCAGGGCGGCGATCCACTCCTCTGGGTAGCCAAGGATCGCGGCGAGGTGCGCGCCCGTGTGGAAGTGGAAGCCCTGGTCTGGGTGCTCCGCAACGGCGGCGTATTCGGCGCGGATCGCCGCGCGGAGCGACTCGACGTCGATGGGCAGCGTGCCGAGCTCGGTCATCTGGTCCGTCCCCACTGCTGTTGCTTCTGGGGGAAAGGACGATCGGAAGAGCCCGCCTATTCCCCAGTCGACTCGAGTCGTCAGTCTGGTCGTCGCCCGATGGCGAAGGAGACCGGGGCGGCCCAGCGGAAGTCGGCCGGGCCAAGGGCGGCAAGCCGACGACGGATCCGTTCAAGAAGCGCGCTTCGTGCTTCGTCGCCGAGACTGGCGAATGCATCGGTGTCGCGGCATGCCTCGGTGTATTCGAGGTACTCGGTGCGTGTCCACTGGCGGGCCAGCTCCTCCTGCCAGGCTCGCACCCTCCGGAAGCCGGCCCGCCGCAGCTGGCTGGCCGCAGCGCCGGGAGAGGCGACGTCGCCGGCGACCGGGGTCGTTCCGCCCCAGCCGGTTCCGGCCTGCACCCCGAACTCGTCGTCAACGATTGCACGGGGTGAGAACAACTCGTCCGTCTTGATCCAGGTCACGTAGCCGAGAAGCCCGCCGGGCCTCAGGATCCGATACGCCTCGCGCAGGGCCGCCAGCCGGTCGGGCACGAGCTGGAAGACGAAGGACGAGACGACGAGATCGACTGACCGATCAGAGAACGGGAGCCGATCGGCCGGCGCCTCGTATAGCTCGAGGCGGCCGTCAGCGGTTGCGATCCCGGTGGCCCGCCGGCGGGCCACCGACACCATCGCGCCCGAAGGATCGACGCCGATGACGCGCGCGCCGGGCCACCGCTGCATGGCATCGATGGCCAGCAGGCCCGTCCCGGTCCCGACATCGAGGAGCGTCAGCTTCCCGGAGGGCCGCGGTGCCTGGTCGGACAGCAGACCGTTCTGCTCGAGTGCGTCGAGCAGCCGGCGCCCGGCCGGTGCCAGGACCGGTTCCCAGTAGCTGGCATACCGCTCGGCGAACGACGGGTCGTCGTAGTTCCTGGCGGTGGGCGCCGGCTCCAGCTGTTCATCGATCGCGGGCGCGGTGCTCGCCTCCATCCGCTGCCCTCAGCCCCGGGCGCGACCGGGCAGCGACTCGTCGGGGGCCGGCTTCCGGCCGCGGACGAAGACGCTCCGCGCGATCCGGCCGTGGCGCTCTGCCGGGACGAGTCGCCGAAGCAGCCCGAGGAGCTCGTCGTTGAAGAGCGGATAGAGGGCGCACTCTGCGATCCCGAAGTCGTCCAGCGGTTCGATGCCGACGTCCCGGAAGCCTGCCCGCCGCAGGCCCTTGTAGAGGGCGATCTCGGACAGCGCACCCGACAGACAGCCCGCCCAGGCCGCCGGGTGGGTCTGGATCTCGGGCGGCAGATCGTGATCCAGCACGAGGTCCACGATCGCTAGGCGCCCACCGGGTCGCAGAACGCGGAAGGCCTCGGACAGGACCCGCACCTTGCGCGGCGAGAGATTGATCACGCCATTGCTGATGACCACGTCGACCGAGACGTCGGGCAGCGGGAGGGCCTCGATCGCGCTCTCGAGAAAGCGGACATTGACCAGTCCCGCTTCGGCCGCCGCGCGCGTTGCCCGTTCCACCATCTCCGTCAGGAAGTCGATGCCGACGACACTGCCACCGGGCGCAACGGACCGCGCCGCGATGAGGCAGTCGATTCCACCGCCTGAGCCGAGATCGAGGACATCGTCGCCGGCGCTCAGACCGGCATGGCGCACCGGATTGCCGACCCCCAGGGCGATACGGACCGTTTCGTCCGGCAGGCCGGCCAGCTCTTCGGAGCTGTAGAAGCGCTCCGCGACCTGCCGGTCGGTCGGGTGTACCGAACCATAGGTCTGGCGGACAGCACCGCGGATGGCGTCCTGCTGCAGGAAGTCCGTCCCGACCAGCAGGAAGTCCGTCCCGACCAGATGGTCGACGTGGACATCGGTCATGGGCTGTTCCCTTCCCGGGTCGGCCGACCGCCGCCCTCGAGCAGCAGCTCGAATCGTCGGCGGAGTGGGTCGGGCAGCGTCTCCGAACCCGTCGCCGCCACCATCTCCTTGAGATGGCGCGAGAACTCCAGCTCGCCACAGCACCGCTGGCAGGCCTCGAGGTGCGTCTCGAACTCCTCTAGCGGGCCACGCTCCAGGGCGTGGTCGAGGTACGCCCACATCCGGCGGACGGCCTCGCGGCAATCGATCATGGCTCGTCACCTACCTCCACGAGGCCGTTCTTGACGGCGTAGTCCCACATGCCCCGTTCAAGCTGCTTCCGGCCTCGGTGCTGGCGGGAAAGAATTGTTCCGAGCGGCACGTCAAGGATCGTCGCCGCCTCCTTGCAGCTGAAGCCGTGGATCGTTGTGAGGATGAGGGGCGCCCGAAAGACCGGGTTGATCCGGGCGAAGACATCCTGGACGTCCTCATCGCGAAACAGGCGCAGGAAGTCCATGTGCAGTTCGTCGGAATAGGGAAACGGGTCTTCGATGGCGAGGGTTGAGAACAGCGAGAAGTCGTCATCCGGGTCGCGGTCGTCCAGCGAGACCGTCGGCAGCGTGCGGCCGCGAGCGCGGCAGAGGTCCCGCCAGGCATTCGTGGCGATCGCGAACAGCCAACCCTTCGCGCGCGCCTCGTCACGGAGATCCGAGTATGCCCGCATCCCCCGCAGCAGGGTGTCCTGGACGAGGTCCTGCGCGTCGATCCGATCGTTCGTGAGCCGCACGCAGTAGCCATACAGGCCATCGAGATGCTCTCGGGCGACGTCGGCGAAGGCCCGATCTTGCTCGTCGTCAGCGCCCTCCGGGCTTGGTTGCCTGTGCGCGTCGATCACAGTCGCGATCATCGCTCCCTCGGCGTCTGCGTGCTGGGTGAACCGACCCTTCATGGTCTTGACGGTGCAGCCGCGCCGATTATTCCCGTCTCGGCCCAGGACGCGGTGAAGGAATAACTTCGGTCGGCGAGGCGTCACTACCCCCGAAGCGGTCGTCCACCTGAGGTGACCGTATGACAGGAGGCAGACCCATGGCCACCATCACCGCTCGGAACGGTGTCAACGTCGAGCAGCTCATCGCCACGATTGGGGCCGTCCAGCAGGACCCCAACGTCGCTGCCTTCACGTTCAAGGCATCGAGCACGTGGCGCTCCGGCGCCCGCAACGAGGGCGAGATCAAGGACTTCGTCCATGCCGGCCAGCCGGCGGTGCGGCCCGAGGCGTTCCGCCTCGTTGGCGACGAACCGCCGGTCCTCCTCGGCTCGAACGAGGGCCCCAACGCGGTCGAGCTCCTGCTCCAGGCGCTCGGCTTCTGCTACGCGGTCGGCTATGTCTACAACGCGGCCGCTCGAGGCATCGAGATCA
>JBDSIN010000107.1:0-2799 GCA_039917955.1 Candidatus Limnocylindria bacterium | reverse complement strand
CGCGTTGGCGCTGTGTCGGTCCATCCGCAGGGCAAGCGACTTGAGGCCGCGGAGCGCCAGGAACGCCTCGAACGGCGCGGCATTACCGCCAACGTTGATGACGATCTCACGGGCGGCGGAGACGCGGGCGGCACTGCCCACGATCGCACCGCCGGTCAGGTCCGAGTGGCCACCGATGTACTTCGTCGTCGAGTGCACCACCAGGTCGGCGCCGAGTGCCAGTGGGTTGCAGAGATAGGGTGAGGCGAAGGTGTTGTCGACCGCGAGGGGGATCTCGCGGGCATGTGTCAACGTCGCCAACGCGGCGATGTCGACCATGGCGGTGGTCGGATTGCTGATCGTCTCCGCCCAGACCAGGCCGGTGCGGCCGCTGATCGCCGCAGCCACCGCATCGAGGTCGGTCATGTCCACCGCCCGGACAGTGATTCCGGAGCGAGCGAGCACGGTGCGCGCCAACCCGACCATGCCGCCGTAGACGGCGCCGGGGATGATCATCTCGTCACCGGATCGCAGGATCGAGAGCACGACACCGTGGATGGCGGCCATCCCCGACGCGGTCACGTGAGCGGCCTCGGCTCCCTCGAGTTCGGCGAGCGTCTCCTCGAGCGCGGCGTGGGTGGGATTCGAGTAGCGACTGTAGGAATGGCCGGGGCGCGAGAACTCGAGCAGCTCGGCCAGCTCAAGGGCCGATGCCACCTCGAACGTGCTGGTCTGGTAGATCGGGACGTTCACCGGAGCCTGCGGTGCTGCAGGAACGCGACTGGCGGCGCGAATCGCGCGAGTGGCGAAGCCGGGCATGATCGGCCGAGTCTAGCAGGGCTCTCCGCAGAGCCTAGGGCTGCGCCTCGGGCGGGGCGGTCGGCTCCGCCAGGAGCGCCTCGCCGATGGCGCGGATGGCGGCGAGATTAGGCACCAGGATGTAGCCGGCTGATGAGTAGGGATCGGCAGTCATGTAGTCCGGCGGCTGGAGGACGATCCGCTGCAAGAGAGACATGTCCGCGTCCTGGACCGCCTGCGCCAGCTCCGCTATCCGGTCGCCGGGAACATCGGTGGCGATGGCGTTCTTGACCGCGTCAAGCAGGGACGGAAGCGCCAGCAGCAGGTTACCGGCCGTCAGCTGCTCGCGGAGGGCGGCGAGCAGCTGCTGCTGTCGATCGGCCCGCGTGAAGTCGCTGTCCCCAACCCCCATGCGCGAGCGGACGAAGGCCAGGGCGGTGTGGCCGTTCATGTGGTACGTCCCCGGCTGCAGGTAGAAGCCCCCGGCGTTTCCGTACTCGTCGGCGTAGGTTGGGTCGTTGACGCCCCGCGTAACGGTGATGTCGACGCCACCGATGGCGTCCACCGCCTGCTTGAACCCCAGGAGGTTGATCGCCGCAAAGTAGTGGATCGGCACGCCCAGCAGTCTGCCGATCGTCGCCTTCAGGGTGCCGACGCCGCCGAGCGGGAACTCGTCCGGCCTGGCGTCGGCGTAGGTCATCAGCGAGTTGAGCTTCCGGTTGTACGGTCGCCCGTTGGGCAGTGGCGCGCCGTACAGGTCGCGCGGGATCGAGACCATGGCCGACCTCGTGCCTCTGGTGTCCAGGCTCATCACGAGCATCGTGTCCGTCAGGGAGGTGATGCGACCCGGGGCACTGTCGACTCCGACGAGCAACACGTTGACCCGCTCGCCAGCGGCCACATCCGGCTGGCCCGAGGGCTCGGGAAGTCCCGAGAAGACCGGCAGGTTGTCGTCGATGCTGCCAGCCGAGCCGCCAAGCGCCACGGCGCCAAGTGTGTCGATCGCCTTGATTGCATACCACGCAGGGAGCGCGTGCATCCCGAGTGTTGCGGCCACCAGCAGGCCAGTGACCCAGGTCGTCCAGCGCCGACGGCTCGCCGGCTCGTAGTGGGCATGCGCCTGCACGACCGCCACCAGCCGCCAGCCGAGAAGCGCCAGGTCGAGCGCGATGAGCCCGACCAGGAAGCGGATGTCGAAGAGCCTCGTCAGCAGGCTGGACCCAACGGTGGCTAACGCCAGTGCCACGCCGGCGACGAGCAGAAAGGCGGGTGTGGCGAGGATCCAGGCAAGCCAGGACTCTCCGTTGTACGCCTGGCCAAGCCCGGGGAACAGGAACGACAAAAACGCCGCCAGCGAGGCACGCGGGTTGGCCTCGGGCGACCTCGGCTCGAGGTCAGTCGCGGACGTGGGTCTCATCGGGAGCGCAATGGTGCCACAACCCTGAGACGGACAACTGGGTAGGATCTGTTCCATGCGGCAACTGCGCTCCCTCGGCCGCGGCCCGATCCTCGGGGTCGCAGCGGTACTCGTCATCGTCGCGCTGGCGCTCGGCGCAATGGTCATCGGCGGCCAGCGACCAGATCCGACGCCCACTCCGGGTCCGAGCCTCACACAGCAGCCTGCGCCGAGTCCCACCCAACGGCCCACGCCGACCGCGGAACCCACCGTGGCTCCCCCTGTCGCGCGATGCCCCCTCAGCGGCCTGCCGATGGACGACGCTTTTGCTCTGGAGCGTACGGCCCTGGCCGTACCCATCGACAACCATCCTGGGGCCCGACCGGCTCGTAACCTGACGCGTGCCGACCTGGTGGTCGAGGCTCCGGTCGAGGGCGACACGACACGCTTCACCGCCATCTACCTCTGTCAGCCGACCGAGGGCCTGACCGGACCGATGCGCAGCGGTCGCTATTACATGATCGATCTGTGGCAGGACCTGCACGTTCTGCCGTTCTTCTTCGGTGCCAGCCCTGGCGCGCTGAGCCGATTTGACAGTGCCGGGATGCCCTACGTGAATGGCATCA
>JBDSIN010000106.1:0-7506 GCA_039917955.1 Candidatus Limnocylindria bacterium | reverse complement strand
TCGCGACGCTCGGTGACGCAGTCATCCTGGACAGTCGCGTCCTGATGGCCGCGCTGGCCGGTTCCTCGGACGCGGCCACCTGGCCTCCGGAGGAGGAGCGCTTCGCATCGGACTTCGGCGACGCCACGCCGATCGCCACGCCGTGGCTTGCGGAGCTGACCGAGGCCGCCGCGGCCTCACCCGTTCCGATCGTGCTGGGTGGACACGCCCTGGTCAGCGACGGGCTGCGCATCCTGGTCGACGCCGCCTGGCTGGGCCGATAGCGCGGCCGCCTCGCAGTCGTCCGCCGCCTCCGCGGAACGGCTGCTAGACTGTTTTCCGAGGCGGCTCACGCGTCTGCGTGGACAGCCTGAGACGAGCATCAATCGCGTGGGGCGCGCCGGTCCTGCGCCCGAGCACCCACGGAGCTGGCATGGATCAGACCGGACTGCTCTACGTCATCGGGTTCGGCATCGCGACGTCGGTCTTCGTCTTCGGCACGATCCTCTTCTCGTGGCTGATCACCCATCGGCGTCGTCGTCCGCAGAAGGGCCTGCCCTACGAGTGCGGGATCGACACGATCGGCGACACCTGGTCACGCTTCGGCCTGGCCTTCTACCTGTACGCACTGCTCTTCGTGGCGTTTGACGTGGAGATCGTGTTCGTCTACCTGTGGGCGATCACCGTGCGAGTCATCGCGGTGCAGGGGATCGTGCTGATCGGCCTCTTCCTGGTGATCCTCCTTTTCGGGGAGCTGTACGCCTGGCGCAAGGGTGACCTGACATGGCGCTAGAGACGAAGGATCCGGCCCCCAACACGAGCCCCATCGTCATCCCCGACCTCGCAGGGGACGACGACTTCCGCGAATTCGGCATGGCCGAGCATCCGCGCGGCGGCTTCCATGGCCTGCTCGAGGTGATCCCCACCCGGGCCGACGTTGTGCTCGACCTCATCCGCGCCAACTCGCTCTGGCCGCTCCTGTCGGGCCTGTCGTGCTGCGCCATCGAGATGATGAGCTCCGCCACCAGCAAGAACGACATCGATCGCTTCGGGATGTTCCCCTTCCGCGCGTCTCCGCGCCAGGCGGACGTGCTGATCGTGGCCGGCACACTGACCACCAAGATGGCCGGTCCGTTGGTCCGCCTCTGGGAGCAGATGCCCGAACCAAAGTGGTGCGTTGCGATGGGCACCTGCACGACCTCTGGCGGCCGCTTCAAGCGCAGCTACAGCGTCGTGCAGGGCGTTGATCGGCTGATGCCGGTGGACGTCTACGTTCCCGGATGCCCGCCGCGTCCGGAAGGACTGATCTACGGGATGCTGAGGCTGCGCGAGCTCGTGCTGCAGCGGCGCGGTGAATGGCCGACCTACGTCGATCGCGGCCCGCAGCGAAGCAACTGGGAAGGAGACGTGACCTGAGCGCGCCGGCCGGCGCGCTGGTGCGCCTGCTCCTCGATCGGTTCGCCGACCTCGCCCCGACCGTCTGGACCGATGAGGACACGGTCGAGGTGCGCATCGACGGTGAGCGCAACGTGGCGCTGCTCGAGGTTCTCCGTGACGACCCCGAGCTCCACTTCTTCATGCTTGCCGATGCCGCCGCGGTGGACTACGGGCCGAGCGAGCACTTCGAGGTGGTCTACCACCTGTATTCCGACCTGCATCCGGCCTGGCTCCGCGTACGAGCGCGGGTCGATCGCGCCGATCCGCACCTCCCCACCATCACCGGTCTGTGGGAGGGGGCGAGCTTCCACGAGCGCGAGATGTACGACATGATGGGCATCGTCTTCGACGGCAGCCGTGACCTGCGCCGGATCTACATGTCGCCCGATTACCGCAGCTTCCCGCAGCGCAAGGACTTCCTGCTGCCTGACGACGCGGCCGATTCGCCGGCCGCCGGCGTTGATCCGCTGGAGCGCCCCGAAACGTGGGACCTGTCCAGGTTCGTGGAGGCCGCCACCTCGTCGGAGGGAGAGTCGTGACCTCCGACCTGCGCATCCCCGATCCAGTGCGTCCCGAGCACACCGAGGAGGCCCGACTGCGGGCCGCTGCGGGCATGGCGCCGGCACCCTCGACGGGTGGCGAGTACGCCGGATTCGAGTCGGTCGGCCTGCCGGATCGGCCGCCGCAGACCGAGCGCGAGCGTGAGGTCTACACGCTGGGCGAGGGCGAGATGCTCGTCAACATGGGGCCGCAGCATCCCTCCACCCACGGCGTCATGCGCCTGGTGGTGAAGGTCCGCGGCGAGGTGGTGGTCGACATCGATCCGGTCCTCGGCTACCTGCATCGCGGCATCGAGAAGCTGTGCGAGAACGCCACCTACACCACGGTGATGACCTATGTCGACCCGATGGATTACCTGTCGGCGATGCACAACGAGCACGCGCCGGCGATCGCCTTCGAGAAGCTCTACGGGATCAAGGCGCCGAAGCGCGCCGAGTACATCCGCGCGCTGGTGGTGGAGCTGAACCGCGTCTTCAGCCACGGCTTGATGATGGGCTTCCAGGCGCTCGACATGGGTGGCCTGACCCCGATCCTGTACGGCTTCATCAACCGCGACGAGGTGGTCGACCTGCTGTCGGCGATCAGCGGCCAGCGGATGCTCTTCAACTTCTTCCGCGTCGGCGGCGTGAACTTCGACGCCAACGACGAGTTCTTCTCTCGTCTCGGCACCTGGCGGGCGGGCGTCCTCAAGACGATCGAGATGAACGAGCGGATCATGACCGACAACGAGATCTTTCGCGGTCGCACCATCGGGATGGGCGTCCTGTCGGGCCCCGAGGCGATCGCCCTGGGCGTCACGGGACCGAGCCTGCGGGCGTCCGGCGTGCCGTTCGACGTGCGCAAGGCGCATCCCTACTCGATCTACCCCGAGCTGGAGTTCGACGTGATCACCCAGACGGGAGGCGATGTCTACGCGCGCTACCTTCAGCGCGTGGCCGAGCTCAAGCAGAGCATCCACCTGATCGATCAGATCGTGGACAAGATGCCCCACGGCCCGGTCCAGGCCCAGGTGCCCGGCATCATTCGCCCCAAGCCGGGGCGCGCCTACGCGGCGGTCGAGTCGCCACGTGGCCTGTACAGCGTGTATGCCATCAGCGACGGCGGGCCGAACCCGTATCGGTTCCGCATGCGCGATCCCAGCTTCGTCAGCCTGCAGGCGATGCCCAAGCTGATGCCGGGCAGATTGATCGCCGACACGATGGCGGTGATGGCCAGTTTCGACCCGGTGATGGGCGGGGTCGACAAATAGATGGACCTCGACCTGCTGCTCGGTGTCGGGCGGTTTCTGCTGGCCACGACCCTGTTGCTGCTGCTCACCGTTCCGACCGCTTTCGTGGTGATCCAGATGGAACTCAAGGTGATCGCCCAGATGCAGTTGCGCTACGGACCCAATCGGATCGGCCCGTGGGGCATGTTCCAGAGCACGATCCACGGCTTCAAGTTCCTAGCCAAGGAAGACCACATGCCCGATCTGGCGGATCGGACGACCTTCACCCTGGCGCCGTGGATGGTCTACATGGCGGCGGCCATGAGCATGCTGGTGATTCCGTGGGCGCCCGGAGCGATCGCGGCCGATTTCAACATCGGGATCGTCTACTTCTTCGCGATCATCGGCCTGTCGGTGGTGGGCATGCTGATCGCCGGCTGGGCCAGCTACAACAAGTACTCGCTGCTCGGCGGCCTGCGCAGTGCGGCCCAGATGGTGAGCTACGAGATCCCGCTGACCCTCTCAGTGGTCGGCGTGGTGGTCCTCGGGGGGTCGCTCAACTTCCGCGAGGTGATCGAATGGCAGCTCGACCACGGCTGGATGCTCCTGTGGCAGCCGGTCGGGTGGGGGATCTTCTACATCGCGTCGCTCGCCGAGATCAACCGCACCCCGTTCGACATGGTCGAGGCCGACAGCGAGCTGGTGGCGGGACCGTTCACCGAGTACTCCGGGATGCGTTTCGGGTTCTTCTTCTTCGCCGAGTACGTGGCGCTCTTCATCATGAGCGGGATCATGGTCGCCCTCTTCTTCGGCGGCTGGCTCGCCCCCTGGCCGTTCCCCGCCCAGTTTGATGGGTTCGGCGGCACGCTCTACGGCCTGTTCTGGTTCTTCCTCAAGAGTTACCTCTTCGTGTTCGTGGCGGTCTGGCTGCGTGCCACGCTTCCACGCGTTCGCGTCGATCAACTGATGGGGATGGCCTGGAAGGTGCTCCTGCCGCTGGCCATGCTCAACCTGATGGTGACGGCCGGCGTGGTCGTCTGGCTGAAGCTGTAGGAGGGCGGCAGACCGATGCGAATTCCGGGAGCCGGCATCTGGAAGGGGATGCGCGTGACCATGCGCAACTACTGGGCGCCCAAGGTCACCATCCAGTACCCCGAAGAGCGCCCGACCATGCCCGACCGATGGCGTGGCCGCCTCGACCTGATCTACGACCCGTTCGGCGAGCACAAGTGCGAGGTCTGCTTCCAGTGCGCCCAGGTCTGCCCGGTCGAGGCGATCGACATGAGCGGCTTCGACTCGGAGGGGAACCGGATCCGCTACGGCATGCCGGAGATCTACGACGAGCGCAGGGATCCCAACGCCTACCGGCGCGCGGGCCTCGAGGCGGCGCCGATGCGCAACGCGGCGCGCTGGGACGAGGCGATCGACAGCGGCTGGCTGCGCGGCGTGATCGACGGCTTCGGTGGACGCCCCGAATCACTCGTCGCGATCTTCTCCGCGGTCCAGGAACATTACGGCTACCTCCCGGAGCGCGCCCTGCGCCAGGTGAGCGACAGCATGTCGATCCACTGGGCGCAGGTCTTCGGCGCCGCCGGGCTGGGCGGCTTCCGGCTACTCCCCGGTGAGGGGCACCTGATCACCGTGTGCAACTGCACGGCCTGTCGCTTTGCCGGCGGCGAGGCGCTGCTGGCAGCACTCTCCGAGGAGCTGGGGATCGCGCCCGGCGAGTCGACCGCCGACGGCACGTTCAGTCTCGAGACGGCCGACACGGTGGCCGCCGGGGCGCTCGCACCGGCGCTGCGGATCGACACCCTGGTCTATGGCCCGCTCACCGCGGAGCAGGCGCGCCACCTGGTCGGCGAGCGACGTCGCGCAGCGGCAGCGACGGGCCGCCCGGCGTGACCGAGCAGGCGCTCTCGGCGCAGATCCGCATCCTCCCCGGGGGCGAGCATCGGCTGCTCAACGGCATCGCCGATGGGTCGCGCGTGACCCTGGCGGGGGCCCGGAAGCATCACGCCTACGAGGGACTCACTCGCGCAATCGAGACGCTGGGACCCGAGATGACCCTCGCGCAGGTCGAGGCGGCGGGTCTTCGCGGGCGCGGTGGCGGCGGCTACCCGACGGCGGCGAAGTGGCGTGCAGCACGCGACGCGCCTGCCGGTCGCAAGGTGGTGGTCGCCAACCTGATCGGCGCGGACCCGACGGCGCTCGGAGATCGAGCGCTGGCCGAGGGCAACCCGCACCTGGTCCTCGAGGGGCTGATGATCGCGGCGTTTGCCACCGGCGCCTCCGAGGCGATCATCGCCGTGCGCACCGATTGGACGGTTGCCATCGAGCGTCTGCGCGCGGCGGTGGCCGAGGCCGATGCGGCGCGCCTGGCCGGCTACCTCGTGCTGGGCACCGACTTCTCCTGCACGGTCAGCGTCTGGGAGGGTGCAGCCGCCCTGGTAGCTGGCGAGGAGACGGCGCTCCTGGCGGCGCTGGCCGGCGATCGGGGCATGCCGGTCATCCGGCCGCCCTACCCAACTGAGCGCGGGCTCGGTGGCGACCCGACCACCGTCCAGAACGCCGAGACGTTGGCGCACGCCGCCTGGATCCTGCGGCATGACAACGCGGAGTTCCGCTCCGTCGGGTCGGCGGGAAGCCCCGGCACGAAGCTGGTCAGCATCTACGGCCGCGTGGCCAACCCCGGGCTGGCCGAGGTGCCACTCGGTTCGCCGCTCTCCGCGTTGGTGAAAATCGCCGGTGGCGGCTCCGGGACGACCAAGGCGGTCTTCGTCGGTGGACCGGGCGGCGGCGCGCTCAGCGCGGCCGAACTCGACACGCCCTATGACTTCGAGCCGCTCCGCAATGTGGGAGCTGGAATCGGCTTGGGCCAGGTGCTGGTCACCGACAGCGCTACCTGCATGGTCGATACCGCCCGCTTCTTCCTCGACTACTCGGCGCGTGAGGCCTGCGGCAAGGCGGTCCCGTGCCGGATCGGCACGAAGCGCCTGGTCGAGACCCTGGACCGGATCCTCGCCGCGACTCCCAGGCCGAACGACCTGGTCCTGCTCCGCGAGCTGTCGCGCAAGATGACCGATACCGCGCTCTGCCACCTTGAATCGCGCGCGCCCGGACCGATGCTCACCACGCTCGACCGCTTCGAGAGCGAGTACCGCGCCCACGCGGAGCGCGGCGAGTGTCCGGCCGGCTCATGCCGCACCATTGACGTCGCGCCGCTCCTGGCGCCGCTCTCCGGCGTCGGGCCGGCGGCCTCGTAGGTAGGATGCACCGGCCATGAGCTTCGTCACCAACGGCAACCCGAAGGGAAACGGGAAGGGCGTGCCCCTCCGCGCGGAGGACTACGCGCCCCTCTGGCCGATGGTGCCTGGCTCCGCCAAGGTGAGCGTGACCATCGACGGTGAGCAGGTCGAGGCCGAGGAGGGGCAGACCATCCTGCAGGCCTGCCGCGTGCTCGGGATCGACGTCCCCACGCTCTGCTACGAGCCGAAGCTTGCCGCCTTCGGCGCCTGCCGAATCTGTGTCGTCGAGGTCGAGGGACAGGAGACCACGCCGATCTCGTGTGGCACCTTCGTCGAGCCGGGGATGGTCATCACCACCCACTCGGAGCGCCTGGTCGAGAACCGCCGCATGGTGCTGGAGCTGATCTTTTCCGACCACGACGCGTACTGCCTGCCGCCATGCCAGTTCAAGTGCCCCACCCGGGTCGATATCCCCGGCTACCTCAAGCAGAACACGCTGGGCAACTGGGAGGAGGCGACGCGCATCCTCAAGCGCTCGCTGCCCTTCCCGGCGATCCTGGGCCGCGTCTGCCCCGCCCCGTGTGAGACGCACTGCCGCCGCGAGGAGGTGGACACCGCCATCGCCATCCGCGACTCGCACCGCTACTGCGCTGATCGCGTCCTGGAGGTCGATGCCCCCGCTCCCACCCCGTGGCCCAAGGAGTCCGACTCCGGCCGCCGGGTGGCGGTCATCGGGTCGGGGCCTGCCGGAATGTCGGTGGCCTACTACCTCCAGCTGCGCGGCCATCACTGCGACGTCTACGAGGCCGATCCGGAGCAGGGCGGCATGCTGCGCTACGGGATCCCGGAGTACCGCCTGCCAAAGGGCTGGATGGACCGCGAGCTGAACCACGTCTGGGAGCTGGGCGCCACCTTCCGGCCAAACATGCGCCTCGGCAAGGACTTCCACGTCGCCGACCTGCTCGAGCAGGGCTACGACGCGGTCTATGTCGGCATCGGTTGCTACAAGAGCAACGAGATGGGGATCCCCGGCGAGGACGCCGACGGCGTCGTCAATGCCCTCGAGAACCTCTACAA
>JBDSIN010000105.1:0-15597 GCA_039917955.1 Candidatus Limnocylindria bacterium | reverse complement strand
CTCTCATCTGGGTAGGTCCCTCACTTCGTTCGGGACGGTTCCGAGTTCATTCGAACCGCCTACTCTGTATGCAACTTGAGTTGGCCCCGGTGGGCTCGAACCACCATTCACCGGAAGTCCAGAGGCGCGGAAGGCGCGAGAGGCGCGACAAGGAACCGTCCCGAACGGAGTGAGGGACCTACTCTCATCTGGGTAGGTCCTTCATTTCGTTCGGGACGGTTCCGAGTTCATTCGAACCGCCTACTCTGTATGCAACCTGAGTTGGCCCCGGTGGGCTCGAACCACCATTCACGGATCCAAAGTCCGATGTCCTGCCAATTGGACGAGGGGCCAGTGCCGGAAAACTAAGAGGGGGGGTGGAGCAAGGGCAGGGGGCGACGCCCAGCTCACGGCCGCCGGCGTTCCATGTGCTGCTGTGCCTCGCGATCGACCTCCGCCTGCCACGCCGCCAGTAAGGGCCCAAGCCGCTGGGCGATCTCCGGGCGGGCGCCGATGAGATCTGTGCGTTCGCCGAGGTCGGTCCGCACGTTGAACAGCATCGGTCGAGGGCCGTCGATGACCAGCTTCCAGTCCCCCGATCGGACGGCCGATTGCCGCTGCTCGCCGGTGACCCGCCAGAACAGTGTCCGTTCGATCGGGGTGCCGCGAGCGGCGATGGCGGGAAAGAGGTCGATCCCATCGAACGAGGCGTCGGGCGGGATGGGGGTGCCGGTGGCGGTGAGGATCGTGGTCACGAGATCCATCGTGATCCCGACCTGCCCGGAGACCTTGCCGGCCGGGAGGTGGGCTGGCCAGCGGATGATCGCCGGGACGCGGATCCCTCCCTCCCAGACCGTCCCCTTGTGGTGAAAGAGGGGGACATTGCGCGAGAGCCACTCCCCGCCGTTGTCATTGGTGAAGATCACGATGGTGTTCCGCGCGAGACCGAGGCTGTCGAGCGTCCGCAGGATGCGCCCGACGCCCTGGTCGGCGCGCTCGAGGATCGACACGTAGTCGGCACGGCTGTTCGTGGGTCGATCGAAGGGCCGGAGATGTCGGGCATTGTCCCGTGCGACCGTCGGGGAATCGGGACGCTGGTACGGCCAGTGGGCGGCGTTGTACGCGACGTCGATGAAGAAGGGCTTGTCGCGATGCTCCCCGATGAACCGGATGGACCGGTCCGTGATCAGGTCGGTCATGTACCCCGCGACCGTCACCGGGGTGTCGTTCTCGAAGAGATCAGGGTGGCCATCTCCTCCGGTGTGCTGGTAGTAATCGATGTAGCCGCTCTTGAAGCCGAAGAAATGATCGAAGCCGTGCGCGAGAGGGCTGAACGCCGACCGGTAGCCGAGGTGCCACTTGCCGATGAGTGCCGTGGCATAGCCGTTATTCGCGAGCAGCCGAGGCAACGAGCGTCCGGTGGCCGGCAACCCCTCGCCGCTGTCGCGGGTAGTGGCGGATCCGAGCGGACGTTCGAGGGCGAAGCGCTGCTGGTAGCGGCCGGAGATCAGCGCGGCACGAGTGGGGGTGCAGGTGGCACCGTTGGCGTAAAAGTCGGTGAATCGTACCCCTTCGCGCGCCAGGCGGTCGATGTTCGGGGTCCGCACATCCGGGGCCCCATAGCTCCCGAGGTCGCCATAGCCGACGTCATCGGTGATGATCAGCACGACATTGGGCCGAGCTGGCATTGCCTGACCCTGAAGCGGCGTGGTGAACAGCTCCACGACACCCACCAGGAGGGCCAGCGAGTGCCACGGAGGTCGGTGGGTGGGGGCCCGCATGATGGATGTTCCTGGGTCGGGAATGGGACACGGGCGATCCAACCCAATATCCGTCGCCCCCGTGACTGGCGCCATCCCGCGCACGAAGCCGACGGGCCCCGTCTTTTCGACGCGGCCCACGGTCAGAGGGTGACCAGGGTCGGGGCGCGCTGCGGGCTTCCGGGGTCAGAGGGGCGCAGAGGGTGATCCGCGGCGGCATCTAAGGGGCTTCCCGAGAACGGCGCGCCAACTGGTCCTCGAGGGCAGGACCCGCGACGAGGCGCATCACGGCGTGCCCAAGGAGCAGGATGCCGACGTAGGTCGCGCTGTCGGCGAGAATGGGGAGGATGCCGGGTGCGAAGACCATCCACTGTGGGAATGTCGCCGCGATCCAATAGTCCCGCGCGGGGCCGACCACCGCCACGATGCCGGTGGACACCGCCAGCCCCCGCCCCCCGAACCGGCGGGCCACCCGCCAGGTGACGAGGTAGATCGGCGCGCACGAGATGGCGCTCGCGAGGTAGAGCAGTGGCAGGAAGAATGGTGTCGAAGCGAACGGCACCTGCCACCATCCCTGGATATTGCCCAGCGCGATCGCGCCCAGCATCATCAGCCCGACGACCGCTCCACCGGCGAGCGCCCCGATGGAGCGGCGGATCGTCGGGCGCGCGAAGTAGATGACCGCGCCGAGCTCGAGCAGGTAGAAAGCGGCCATCAGGATGATCTGGCGCTCGGTCATCTCTCCCCTCCCTCCGCCGGCAGGTGCTTCGGCCCCTAGCGCTCCTGGTCCATCCGGCGCGCCTCCGGTCCCTGCGCCAGCACTCGTTCCGCGAAGTCCAGGCGTTCCTGGGCCTCGGCCAGCTCGAGGCGGAGGTCGTTCATCTCCAATTGGAGGTCTTCGACCTCGGCGGAGTCCTCGCTCCCGAGGGTGCGCTGTCGCAGGCGCTGGGCCCACAATCCAAAGGCCAGCGCGACCGCCGCGTGGACAGTGGCATGCATTGGCTCGCCCGGCACGGCCGCGAACCAGACGGCGGCCACATTGAGCACGCTCAGCACGGCGGCGATCGGGTACCAGATCCTGGGCTTGAAGGTCATGGAAAGCTCCTATCGAGGCTGGGTGAGCAGCGGGTGCTCACGAAAGAAGGCCCACATCTGGCTCGATGCGTCGATGCTGCGGCTGGTGCGCCCGATGAACCATTCCGGCCCCCGGCCGCCGCCGGGCCAGGTGTGACCTCCTCCCCGAACGGTGTAGAGCACCACGGCCGCGTCGTCGGCGCAGTGCGCATATGCGCGACGGGTGACATCAGTCGCCACGGCGGAATCAATGGGGTTCGGTGCGCACCGGTTTCTTTGCGCCCACGCATTCACCCATTCCGGAATGTCCGGAAACACATTGGGCGCCACCCACGACTTGCCACCGTGGTATCGAGTCACCCGATCGGCCGTCCCGTGGAACGCTATCATCGGCACCGCTCGCCGGGCCGAGCACTCACTCCACGGCAGGAAGATGGCGGCCGCCACCACGCCGACCGCCGCGATTCGATCGGACAGCGTGCACGAGAGCAGGAACGCCATGCCTGCGCCGTTGGACAGCCCATCTGCATAGATCCTTGTGGGGTCGATGTTGTACCTCGCCCGAAGCGTGTCGATCAGCTCCGAGATGAATCGGACATCCCGCATCGAACCCGGCCCGCCGCCCGCGCGCCACGCCCTGGGCCCCCGGCGACCGAGACCCGACGGGTAGACGACAATGAACCCCTGACTCTCGGCCACCCTGTTCCACTGACTGATCTCTTGCTGAGCGGCCCCCCACAGCGCCCCGCCGTGCAGGCTGATGACGAGCGGCGACGGCGTGGTGCGGTCATAGCTCCCCGGCACATACAGCAGATACTCCCGTTCCAGTCCCGCAGAGACGATGACGCCGTTGCTCCGATTCCGGATGTGATACGACACCGCCTCTGTCATGGCCAACACGAGAGGCAGGCCGAGGAGAGCCAGTACCGCGCCGATGACCATCTTGCGGCTCTTCATCTCACCGATGCCGGTTCCATGCGAGGGCCAGCGGCGTCGCAGAAACCCGGGCCAATGGCACTGCCAGCATCGCGACGAGGGCGAGCACGTAACGCGGGAAGAGCGGTGTGGATAAAAACCATGCGAGCAGGCCGTAAAGCCCAAGCACGACGACGCACCAACCGGCAGCGCCGGTGACGAGCGTGCGGTCGCTGAGCAGGCGGGCGTGGTAGTGGCGCATCGCGACCCAGCCAGCGGCGGTCATCTTGAAGGAGACGAGAACGGCCAGCAGCAACGGCAACGCGTCCCACAACGCGGCCTGCACGCGGCCGTTCTCGGCGATCCAGACGAGGACCGGGCCCACGGCGCACAGGATCGATAGCGCCAGGAACACGCTCGCTTTCAGGATCCATTCGCGGCCGGTGAGGCCGACCCAGAGACTCTGCACCAACTGCTTCCAGGTGGAAGCGATGAATCCCGAGAGCACGAGCAGAAGGAAGACGGCCGCGCGCGGCGCCCCCACTGCTTCGCCGAACCGGCTCATTCGTTCGACGACCACTGGCCAGGTGTCCGAGAGTTCGAGCGCAAGCGGGATGGCGACGAGGACGAGCAGCCACGTCGCGATGGTGCTCCATATCGTCATTCGCAGCTTGGCAGCGATGAGCGCGGCGCTGGTCAGCGGCCGCGTGGCGATGAACGGCGAGAGCCCCAAGGAATCGCTGCCGCTCCTGTTGGCATTGCGCACCGTCGCCGCGACGAAGCCGGCCATGAGGGGTGGGGTGAGCAGCACGCCGATCAGTATCGCGAAAACGAGTGCCGTCGAATCGCCCGCGATCCCGAGCAGCGCGAGCTCGAACGGCAGCAGGATGGCGACCCAGCCCGGAAGCGTCAGGCCGTGCCGCCGCCACTCGAACCACGTTTGCGCGCGGGCGGGCGATGGGAAATGCTTTCGCTGGTGCGTGGCGAAGCCGGCCCGCCGTCCGAGTCGAGCGAACGTTCCGCGCCAGTCGGGCACCTCGCCGCGTCGGGCGCGCGCAACGGCGAAGCGGCTGACGAGATAGGCGAGCGGGACCTGCGGCGCGAGGAACGCGAGCATCAAGGGTTCGGGCGTCTTCAGGGTGAGCGCGACGAGGACGATCGCGTCGATCACCGTCAGCCAGAGCACCGTGACGACGACGCGCAGTCCCGGCAGCGGGTATGGCATCCACGTCAACGCCTGCGTCCAGGCGAGGAGCGACACGGCGAGCAGCGCCGGCCACAGCACCGGTACGACGAAATCCGCGGGCCAAATGCCGAAGAGTCGTATTGCCGCCCACATTGTCGCCATGACCGCGGTGCCGTAGAGCATCGGCCACCCCGCCAGCGCCGCGGTCGTCACCGGGAGCGTGAACATGCGGGTGGGATACATCGATTGGCGCGCGGCCAGGTCGCCGGCAAGGCCGAAGGTGAACACCGCCAGCAGGTACACGAACGTCGCCGTCATCGGCACCATCACCACGAACGCAAAACTCTCGGGGCTGTCCAGCTTGACCGGCTGCCCGAGCGCGACGACCACGAGCTTGATGGTCGCGAGCACGAGCAGGTAACCGGCCAGGCCGATCAGCCCCCAGCGATGGCGGTGGCGGAATTCCCAGGCGATGGCGACACCGGCCGAGCGCATGGACTTACGCCTCCGCATCCGACGCCGCGGCCCTTCCCACCCGGGCGACGAAGATCTCATCGAGGGAGGGGACATGGTCGCCGACGCGGTGCGATTCCTTGATGGCGGCCAGCGGTGCGCTGAGCACGATCCTGCCCTCGCTGATCATCGTGACGTGATCGGCGACCTGCTCCACTTCCTCCAGCAAGTGCGACGAAAAGAGCACGGTGCGGCCTTCATCGGCGATGGTGCGAATGACGGCACCGAGTATGTCGCGGCGAACGATGGGGTCGAGGCCGGACGACGGTTCATCAAGCACCAGGAGTTCGGGCCGATGGGCCAGCGCGACGAGCAGTCCCGCGCGCGCTTTTTGCCCCTTGGAAAGGTCCTTGATCTTGGCCGAGGGGTCGAGCGCGAAGGCCAGGCGGAGCTCCTCCGCGTAGCCATCGTCCCAGGCGGGATAGAACGCGCGCGAGTACCGGATGAGCTCGTCGACGCGCATCCAGCCGGGGAGGTCGTTCTCCTCGGACAGGTAGCCGATCCGCGACAGCACACCGACCGGATCGGCGACGGGGTCGAGGCCGAAGACGCGCACCGTGCCGCTCTCCGCCCGGAGCAGGCCCAGGATGTGCTTGATGAGCGTGGTCTTGCCCGCGCCGTTCGCTCCGACGAGGCCGTAGACCGCCCCGCGCGGCAGGGACACGCTTACCGCGGCCAGCGCCGTCCTGCTGCCGAAGCGGCGGGTCACCTCCGTCACGCTGATGACCGATTCACTCACCATCGAACCCCCTGGCTCTGGTTGCCGTTGGTCATGATCGCCGGGTGGATGGTCGCTCGACCGAGATCGCAGGCGCGTTCGCGGTCAGGGTGCGGTTCAGTTGCGGCGGGCGGACCCCGATGCGAGTCAGCGCTGGGGCGCTGGGGCGCTGGGGCGCTCGGGCGCTTGGGCGCTGAACTGAAACCTACATGGCCAGCTCCGACCGCAGGCCAGATCAGACGCCCTGGAGGTCGTTTGGCGTGAGGCCGGTTTGTCTGGCGATCTTGGCGGGCATCCGAGGTCCGATCTCCTCCTCATCATAAACGGCGGAGACGCCATCCGGCCACCCGGCACGAGCCAGCGTGCGATGGGAACCGGATTTGCGCTTGAGAGACCCGCCGAGGCGCAGGAGGGCGGCGAGCACCCGAAGGGCGAGGGCTTGGACTTTGGCCGTGGCGTCCGCCGGAGTCACACCATAGGTCATGGCACCCGGCAGAGCTGCGACCTCGGCCATCCAGCGGCCGTCCGTCTCCTGGTCGAGCTCAATGTGGAGATTCATACGACCTCCCCGAGGGGCAAAGTAGGGACTTCCTGGGTCAGACGACATGCGCGCATCCACGCGTGTCACATGGCGCTGAAGAGATCATTCTTGCCCTCGAAGCGTGACGCGTCCTTGGGCCGGTCAAACCGGTCGACGTCCTCGACACGATCGCGAGGGTGATGCGCGAGGAGGGCGTCAACGTTCTCACCGCAGTCGCGAAAACCTGCGGCTCGACCCCGGAAGGTCTGCCCCATAGGCAACGTAGTAGATCGCTCCCACGACCAACGCGATCGGCAGGATGCGCGGATCGAATGCCGTCGCAGTCGGTGCGGCAGTCGGCCCCAGCGTCGTCAGCACCGCACCGCCGACTACGAATGCGATCGCCAACCATTGGTATAGCCGCAGGCCGGCGATCACCGATGTCTGCGGCTCGCCCCGGAAATGCTCTTCGACGAATCGGCCCAAGCCGACGAGTATGAAGTACGTACCCGCAATGAACTGGAGCGGAGCCGCGAGCGCCCAGAGGCGGAGGAGCACAAGACCGACGAGCACCATCCAGATCATGGAGTAGAGGGGTGTCGGATGCACGGGGAGACCACCCAACGCGCTCAAGCGCATCACTCGCGACATCGGGTGCCGGTATCGTATCCCGAGAGCGTCGGGTGCCTCGCGGCCGTGGCAGCACCCTTGCACCAGGCAGCGACCTCGCCCGATCGCTTGCGCGAAGCAGCTGCCCGTGCCGAACGACACGAAGAGGAGCCAGGCGTCCGCGTGGACGAGACCTGCGACGAGGGCCACGACGATCGCGGTGAGTGGTGCACCGAAGTAGCCGTACGGCCGCAGCAGTTGCGGCGACCCTTCCACGACCTGCGCCCAGAGGCCGGCGCCGAGCACCCCGGCCAGGAGCGCCATCGCGACGAGCCAGCCGACGTTCTGGCTCCCGGCGAGCGCCACGACGATAAGCAACCCGACCGTTGCGCCCAGCCCCGCGTAGATCCCGTGGCTCATGAGGCGAACGGGGCCGATGGTGGTCTCTCGCCACGAATTCGCGAGGTACTCCGCTCCATTGCACACACGTCGCCAGACCGCCTCACGACGCGCGACGAGAGCGTACACCGCGAATCCCGCGACGACGTCCGCCGCGGCGTGCATTCCGGTCGTCACGCAGGCCGCCGCCAGGACCGCCACGATCGACCACCAGAGCCACCGCAGCCGTGGCCATCTCGCTGTGTAGGGCCGCGCCGCAAGACAGGACCACACGACATGAAACGCGGGGAAGGCTGTCACCGGCCGATCGTATTGGCGCTCCCACGTCATGAGCGTTTGCCAAAGTCCCTCGCCCGGCACCGGCTTGGCCTGAGCCACTAGCGGGAGCAGCAGATAGAGCGGAATGATGATGGCCGTGGCCCACAACCCTCCGAGCGCAAACCGGCGCAGTTCGTGGTTCCGGGAGGCGACGAGCGGCGCGAGGAGCACGAACGGGTAGGTGGCCGCGTAGATCGGCTCTGTCCAGGGGATGACAGGCAGCGACCAGTCCCACGCGAAATACGTCGATCGCGCGTCCGGCGGCACTCCGAGATACTCGATCCCCATGTAGAGCGCGAGCCACGGCAGGAACACGAGTACGTAGACCGCGGCGCGCTCCATGGCCGCTGGCGGCGCGTCCGAGTCGCCGGGCAATCTCAGCAGCGGCGCCGGCAGGGCGCCGTAGCGGTGAAGTGTGGAGTCGTTCTCGAAGCCGACGACGAACGCGGCCGACGCGAGGGCGAGCACCGGCGAGACGAACCACAACCCTGCGGCTGACCGCGTGGCGAGCGAGACGCCGAGTGCCACGAGCACCGCGCCGAGATAGATGGGGTGCGCGATGATGCTGTAGACGCCGCGCGTGACGAGCCGCTCCGGTGGGAACGGGCTCGCCGGCAGGCCGCGCCCGTAAACCCAAAGATCTCTGATCGCCACCGCCATCAGCGCCAATCCGGCGATCGCCACTCCCGCACCTGGTGCGACCGACCCATACGCCGGAAGAGTGAGTACCGTGTCGAGGCGGATCGCCCACGCGACGAGCAGCGCCGGCAGCGCCAACGCGAAGAGCGCCGTGTACGCCAGGCGCGCGCTCATCGTGTCATCCGCATGCGCCGAACGTAGAGTGCGAGCGCGACCAGCAGGAACGCGGCGCCGTACGCGAGTGCATAGGCGACCAGTGCGCCCACGCGATCGGACGTGAACGCCGACTGGTACGCGACCTGCGACGGGAAGTGCGCGGGGAGCGCTTCGATCAACCATTTGCTCCCGGCGTTGTGATAGTAGAGCGGATTCTGCAGCCAGCCGGCATCGATGTTGACGAGCACCAGGATCGCGAAGATCGATTCCAGTTCGCGCCGGAAGAGCGTGCCCACCAATAGCCCGTAGCATCCGTAAACGAACGCGCCGACGGTGAGACCGAGCAGAACGCCGCCGGGGAAGCGCGGGCTCGAGAAGAAGCCGAGCACGAGCCAGGTATAGAGCGCGGTGGTCGCGATGATCCCCAGCAGCACCGTGAGCCGCGCGGCGATCAGCTCGGCGGCCTGGTATCCGCACAGCACGAGGCGACGGTTGGCGTCCAGCTGGCGCTGGATGAGGCTCGAAGCGAAGAAGGCGCTGATCAGGCTGGTCGCCGCGATGCTGATGAACAGCAGCGATTGGCGCCGTTCCTCGACCAACGTGACGCGGCCGTCCGCTGCCGCGAGCGTGATCGGCACGAGGCGGTCCCCCGTGGTAGCGAACACCGCTGCGAAGAAGATCGCGGGCACAGCGAGCGCGAGCGCGAGCACCAGTCGTTGACGCACCAGGTCGCGTGCGGTCATCGCCGCGGCCGTTGCGATGTAGGTCGCTCTCATTCCAGTCGGCCTACGCGCAACTCGAGGATCCGGGTGAAGCGGGCGCGGTCGTGAACGAGGTGGGAGACGATCACGATCGCCGCTCCGGCATCGCGCAGCGCGTCGGTCGCGCTCCAGAACCGAAGATATGTGTCCCAATCGAAAGCGAGGAACGGTTCGTCGAGAATGAGCACGTCCGGCTGGTGAAGGAGGGCGAGGGACAGATGGAGTTTCTGTCGAGTGCCTCCGCTCAGCTCGTTCGCGCGCACGTTCACGTCCTGGCCGTAACGGAACCGCGCGAGGAGCTCGTCGCGCATCGCCAACCAGCCGCGGTCGCCGGCGATCCCATAGGCGCGGGCGAAATAGGCAAAATGCTCGGCCACCGTCAGATCAGGGAAGATCTGCGGTTCCTGGTCGCAGTAGCCCAGCCGTCCGGCGACATGCACCCGACCGGAGTCCGGCCGGAGGAGCCCGACGAGGATGCGCAGCAAGGTGGACTTTCCGGCGCCGTTCTCCCCTACGATGCCGACGATCTCACCCCGGTGTGCCTCGAACGACACCCCGCGCAGGACGGCGCGCCGGCGGTACGACTTGGTGACATCGTGGACGGCGAGCGACGCTGCGATCATCGGAGCACCACCACTTCGTGGATCGCCCGGCCGCTCAGCACCGCGGAGTTGCCTTCTTCAAGTGTGGCGTTGCTGCACCACCTGGTCTGGCGGAGCGCGAGGAGAGACTTCGGCACAACGGCCTGGAGAGGCGGGATCGTTGCGGCGATCTGGGAGAACGAGAGCGCCTCGAGGGTGCGGCGTTCGCCGACCACGACGTTCAGGGCTCCGGCGGACACGCCTTCGTCCGTCACCACGGCGGAGGGCGCCACGTGTCCGTCAACGAACACCCAAGTGCGTGGAGACTCGCCGCGCCAGTCGATCCAGACGACGGAGCGACTCGCCGCTGCGTCGATCCAGCGGCCCCAGCGAAGCTCGCGGATGGGCAGGCGCCACGGAGGCACCGTGACGAGAATGCGCTCGGCGTATCCTGGGCCCTGCACGGGCGTGAATCCACGCAGCTCCACAGAGACAACGGCGGCGGGGGCTTCGGCGCGCCACTCGACGACGCCGGTGCTGTCGTCGAGAAGTCGCTCCTCGATCGGTCGCTGCCGCGACTCGACGTCGATCACGCAGCCCAGGGCCGGCGCGCGCCATGTGATCGCGTCGCCGCTGACGTCAGGCGGCGGCGCGGGTACAAGGCTTGATCGGCGGGCGGGCGGCTTACCTGCCTCGTAAAGGACGACATTCTGCCAAGTGAACGCGAGACGACGCCACGCGAGCGATGCCCAATACCCGATGACCACGCGACCGTCGGGGGCCACGCAGTCGAAGTACCACTTGCTGAGCGTGAAAGGAGCGCCGCCGCGCCCGGCGTGTGACGTCATTGCCCCGTCACGAGCCGCAGTGCGGTACTCGTCGCGAGACAGCTCGCCGTAAGCCGCCAGGCGTTCCTCTCGATCGGACGCCGCTGATACGCGTGGATGGTCCCGAGAGACTGGCCGGTTTCCGTACAATGCAGCGTCATCATGGATCCGTCCCGGTTCGACGCAAGGTGTGGCCGACTAACGTCTGGCGGTCTAACTGCAGCGGAACGGCTCCGCCCGTCGGCCGGCCCTGCCAGCTTCATGCACTTGTCAGCCAGCGCGTTTCTTGGTCTTTGTCCGGCTTGCGCGCGATTTCGCGACCTTCGGTGTGGACCGCGGCGGAATGGCCTTGGCGCCACGCGCAAGGATGCGCCCGAGGACGTCGAGGTCCACATCTGCCAGGCGCGGGATCTGAAGACAGCCACCGCTGATCTTATGACGCCCCATCGACTTCAACAGCGTTGCCTGCGATCTCAAGCCACCCATAAGGTACAGCGTCAATCCGGCGCTTCGGGACGCGAATCCGAGCAGGAACCAGTCGACGGTCCGTCCAGAGCTGCCTTCATAGGTCAGGTCGCCGTAGCCGACGATGCTGGTGCCCCACATCGCGGGCGACAAGCCGGTGGCCTTGCGCATCAGGGCGGCCAACAGATGCGCGTCCTTCCGGCGCTGGGGATCCGGAAGGGCCTTGAGGAAGGCGGGAACGCTGGCAGTAGTTCGCTGGGTCTTCGGTGCGGCCACGGGGCAAGGGAGTGAAGGGTGAGCAGGCCCGGGTCTGGGCGAGGAGACGCCGAACAGTGAGCTGTCTAACGTACTGCGTTTTGGGGGAGGCGGGTGGATCCCGCCCCAGATCGAGCACTCGAGTCGGGGAGTGGGCGGGACACCGCGGGGGCTGGTCTAGTGATGGGAAGCGGGGATCGGCGCCGGACCTCCGCCGATCGGCCGGGGATCCTTAAGGAGTGGCGCCCGGCCGCCGCCCACGCCATCTTCCCTCCGTGCCGCGCCCCGCGATCCTCCTCCCCGACAAGCTCCAAGCCCTCTGGGAATCCCGGGCCGGCAGCGCCCTCCGCCGGGTCGGCCTCGGCAGCGTCCGCACCACCATCCTCACACTCGCCGTGCTCGCGACGCTCATCCCGTCGCTCGCCACCGGGTGGATCTCCTACCGCCAGCACCGCCGCGCCATCGAGGCCAGGCTCAACGAGCAGCTCACCAGTTCGAGCGCGCAGTCCGCGCGCGAGGTGGGGCTCTGGCTCAAGGAGCGGCTCTACGACCTGCGCGTCTTCGCCGCATCCTACGAGGTCACCGAGAACCTCGAACGGGGCGGGGGGGGATCACGGCGGCTCCCCGACTATCTCAACTCGGTCAACGAACGCTTCCCGGACTTCGACGAGCTGATCGTCGTGGCGCCGGACCTGCGCACGGTCGCCCACACCGGGCGCGCCCCCGGGAAGTTGCACCTCGCTGGGGACTGGCTCCGCAGGGCCCGCGAGGGGGGCCCCGTCCTCGGCGATCCGCAGCGCGCCGACTCGGCATCCGCGGCCACCATGGAAGTGGCCGTCCCCATCGTGAACGCCGCGGGGCGGTTCCTCGGCGTGCTGGTCGCCCGCCTCAACTTCAAGGGGATCGAACAGCCGGTGCGCGACCTCCTCGCCGGCCCCGACAGCCGCATCGTCGTCGTGCGTCCCGACGGGCAGTCCATCGTCAACATCGGCGGGATGTTCAATGCGCTGCCCGAGCCCCCACTGCGGAGGCTCGAGCAGGCGGATGGCGCGTCGGTCGCCTACGGTGCCCCCGACGGGGTCCCCGTGCTGGGCGTGCTGGCGCAGGTGCCGGGGACGGACTGGATGACGGTCGCCGAGATCCCCGCCGCCACCGCGTACGCCGACATCCGGCGCCTCCGCAACACCACCGGGTCGATGGTCCTGGTGCTGCTTCTCGTGGTCGGATCGCTCGCCTACGGGCTCGGCCTGCTCGTCGTCCTGCCGCTCGAGCGCCTCTCCCGCGCCGCCGACCAGGTGGCCGGTGGCGACCTCGAGGTGGAGGTCCCGGTCTCCGGCGGTGGCGAGGTGGCGCAGCTCACCGGGGTGTTCAACGACATGGTGCGCCGGCTGCGCGAGGGTCGCGCCGAACTCGAACGCCTCTCGGTGACCGACGAACTCACCGGTCTCGCCAACCGCCGGCACCTCGACGACGAGATCGAGCGCGAGGTGCAGCGTCACGAGCGCCACGAGCGCGCCTTCGCGGTGCTCCTGCTCGACGTCGATCGCTTCAAGGCCCTCAACGACACCCACGGACACCCCGCAGGTGACGCGGTGCTCAGACAACTTGCGCGGGTCCTCGAGGAGAGCACCCGCAAGGAGGACACCGTGGCGCGCTTCGGCGGCGAGGAGTTCCTGGTGATCCTCCCCGAGACCCCGGCCGAGGGCGCCACACTCAAGGCCGAGCGGATCCGCGCGGCCATCGAGGGGCATCGCTTCGCGATCGACGAGGGTGGCGCCGAGGTGAGCGTGACGGCCTCGATCGGCCTCGCCCTTTTCCCTAAGCATGGCCGCACGCCGGAGACGCTGATCGCCGCCGCGGACCAGGCGCTCTACCACTCCAAGCAGGGGGGCCGCAACCGGGTCACCACCGCGAGCTAGGGTCGTTCCGCCGCCGCGCTCCGCACCACGCTCTGGTTGACCCAGCCACTCAGGCCTTGAGCCGTGGACACCTTCAGCCAGTCCTGCTCGTAGGAGTACGCCGTCAGCGGGGTGCCCGCGGGCACCGTCGAGACCACCGAGGCGGACCCGCTCGGGGCCGCACGGAGATTGGCGTTCGACGTGGTGGTGAGCGGCACCGGCAGCGCGAAGGGCCGCTCGCCAGCACGCGGGGCCGTGTCTCCGCTTTCGGCCAGCCGGCCGCGGCCGGCGGTCGTCGTGCGCTTGGCCTGCGTCGCGAGATAGACGGCGCCGCCGAAGTTCTCGGCGTCGAAGGCCGCACTGGCGGAACGCAACGCCGCCTCCGACTGCGCCACCTCGGGTGGGGCCTGCTCCCCCGCGCGGCCGCGCAGCTGCTGCAGCGTCACCTCGGCCTCGGCGATCGCCGAGGCCGCTTCCGCGCGCGTGGCCAGGGTGCGGAGGCGTGCCATCGCGCGGACCACCTCGGTGGTCGATTCGGCGAGCCGGCGTTCCATATCCGCGAGACGCGCGGTGCGCTCCAGCAGCTGGACCCTGGCGCGCGCGAGCTCGCGCTCCGTCTCGGGGTCGCGGACGGTGACGGTGTCGGGTGCGGCGCGGACGATCGCAGGGGCGGGAGCCGCGGGGTGAGGCTTGCCCGCGCAGCCGATCGCGGTTGCTGCGAGAAGGACGACGGCAAAACGCATTGGTGGTCCTCAGGAGAACGCCAGGGGGTGCGCTGCAGCTGGGGTGAATGTCGAGACAAAAGCTCACCCCTGGGGCGTCACAAGTCCAGCCCACTCTTGCAAGATGGCTGAAAGTGCCGCAATTTGAGTGGTGCCGTGACCCGCCGAGCTGAAGGCAGCGGTGGGCGGATCCCGCCACAGTCGCTGCGGCGCCCCAGCGCCCCAGCGCCGCAGCGCCCCTGCGTCAGGTCGGGTCCGGGAGCGGTATGGTAGGCGTCATCCCGGCGGGCCACCCGATGGTGCGCGTCGCGGCGAGCAGCGTCAGGTCGTCGTGCGGTTCGGCCGCTCCCATGAACGCACGGACGGCCTCGACAACACCCCGCACGACATCGGGGGCCGAGCTGCCGCTCGCGCGGAGCGCCGCCTGAAGTCGCGCGTTGCCGAAGGCCCCGCCGCCCGGGTTCCGCGCCTCCACCAACCCATCGGTGAAGGCGAAGAGGCAGTGGTCGCGCGCGAGCTGCCCTTCGCCCGTGGCGAAGACCTGCTCCGGGAGGAGCCCGAGCGCCGGGCCCGTGGGCCGGAGCGCCAGGGTCGAGCCATCCGGGGCGACGACGAGGGCGGGCTCGTGACCGGCGTTCAGGTAGTCGAAGTACCCGGTCGTCGGGTCGAGTGCCGCCAGGAAGACGGTGGCAAACATGTTGGTGCGGCCGTGCAACCGGGCGATGTAGTCGTTGGTGAATCCCGCGACGCGGGTCAGCAGGTCGGCCGGCGTCGCGGCCTCCAGCGACTGGCGGACCAGGGTGCGCCGGCCGCCGATCATCTGGATGGCCCCCCCTCCGACGGGGTCGGCGGAGGCGCGGATGAGGCTCCGGAAGAGGGCCATGAACAGCGCCGCCCCGACCCCCTTGTCGCACACGTCGCCGACGACCATCACGATGGTGCCGGAGGGGGGCAGCGTGAAGACGTCGTAGAAGTCGCCCGAGACCTCGCGGGCCGGATGCAGCGCGGCCGCGAGCTCCACCCCATACGTGACCGGGAGCGATTCGGGGAGGAAGTCCTGCTGGATGCTCCGCGCCACGGCCATCTCGCGCGTGAGGCTCTCGGCGTCCCTCAGGCGCCTGCGATCGAGCGCGGCGCGCAGCCGGGCCCGGAGCATGACCGGGCTGGACACCCGGGGCAGGTGATCGTCGGCACCCAGCTCGAGCCACCGCGAGATGCTCTCGACGTCGTCCCCCGCCGTCACGGCGATGACGGGAAGCAGCGCCAGCTCGGCGTCACGCCGGAGCGCCTCCAGGAAGCGCT
>JBDSIN010000104.1:0-6775 GCA_039917955.1 Candidatus Limnocylindria bacterium | reverse complement strand
AGACGATATCGGCGAAGAGGACCGATGCCGCCTCGTGGCGGTCGGCAACCATGGTGCTGCCGCGTTTCAGACGATCGGCGACAGAGGCGGGCAGCACGTTGAGGAGGAGCTCCTCGGACCTGGCCGTGGCGGCGTCGCGCTGGCGGAGGAAGTAGACCAGGGCGACCATGGCGGTGAAGAGCGGTCCTGCGACGTCGATCACGAAGAAACCGATGCGGACCGGCTCGGGAAGCGGGGTGACAGTGCGCAACAGCACCGGTTCGAGCAGGCCGCTTACCACCAGCGCCACGACCAGCGCCGCGAACCACGCCCAGGCGGCCCGGTAGCCGTCCACGATCAGCACCAGGAGCACGGCGATGAACGACCACAGCATCACCGCACTGCCCTGTGCGAAGCCGCCAAGTGACCACTGGAGAAGGATCGGGAGGGTGAACATCGCAAGTTTCTGGGCGGTGACCGCAAAAGCATGCCGTCCGGTGCGGGCCATGTAGGCCAGCAGCGCCACCGAGAAGACCGCGTATGCGCCCGGAATGGCGGCCGAGAGCGGGCGTCCGAGAACCAGGTATGTCCCGATCCATGCCGGAGAAAGGACGAGGACCAGGCTGGAGACGAGGATGAGGGAGGTCTTGATGCTGACGGTGCGCGGGTCATCGTCCGGGCGTGCCCCCCATTGCGACACCCGCGCGACGACCTGTCCAAGCCGATTGCTCACGCTCGACACCATACCGTGTGTACGATGGCGTAGCCATGCGCTACGGCGTGATCCCGGAGAGCCTCCTGGAGCGGACCCTGCTTGCGTTCGGGCTGATGCCGAACGCCATGAACGAGGCCTACGCACCGCTCCATGCCCGAGCCATCGTGCTTGCCACCGAGCTCGGGGTGTGGGACGCCATCGGTCCGGGCGGCCTGACGGCAGAGGGCGTCGCCACGGCCTGCCGGACCCACCCGGCGGCCACCACCCGGCTGCTGAACCTGCTCGTGACCATGCGCTACCTGTCGCTCGACGGGCGCGAGTACCGGTTGGAGCGTCATGTCCGTCGCTGGATGCTGGCCGATGCCCGCGGATCGGTCCGCGACGCCATCCTCATGAAGCGCCTCGAGTGGCGCTGGATGGAGGGCCTCGAGGACTTCGTGCGCTCCGGTGTGCCGCTCGACGTCCACGCCACCATGACGCCCGACGACTGGGGCCTCTACCAGCGTGGCATGCGGGCGCAGGCCGGGCTCATCGCGCCGCTGCTGGTGCGCCAGGTCCCGCTTCCTCGGGGAGCGACCGCCATGCTCGATATCGGCGGCTCGCACGGCTACTTCTCGGTGGTGCTCTGCCGCCGGCACGGCGGCCTTCGGGCGGTGGTGTTCGACCTGCCGGAAGCGGTCCAGCACGCTGCTCCACTCCTGGCGCTCGAGGGGATGGGCGACCGCGTGGTCCATCAGGCCGGCAACGCCCTGACCGATGACATGGGAGAAGCCGCCTACGACATGGTCCTGCTCTTCAGCCTGGTCCATCACTTCGACGATGCCACGAACCGGCGATTGGTGTGGCGGGCGGCGCGGGCCCTGCGCCCCGGTGGCGTGATGGTCATCGGGGAGGCGCTGCGGCCGTCCTCGCCCAATGGCGGCGGTCAACTGGGCGCGTTCTTCGACCTCTATTTCGGACTCACCAGTGAATCGGGGACCTGGACATTCGCCGAGATGGCGTCCTGGCAGAAGGAGGCCGGGCTCGCGCCGCGCACCGGCATCCCGTTGCGATTCGCGTCGGAGATGGGCCTGCAGGTGGCGGACAAGCCGGGTTCGTAGGGCCGGCGCGCGCTTCCGGCGTGCCTCCGGCGTGCCTGCGCGCGCTTCCGGCGTGCCTGCGCGCATCGTCACCGGGTGGCTACAACGGCCACGTTGGGGGTCCGCGCGCCCGCAGGATGGCCGAATGGCCACCTCGAGGCTACTCTGGCCAGGAATCCGCCGCATCTTGGCCGTTGTGGTCGCGGGACGACCGCCGATGGCGAGCGGATCCGACGACTCTAGCCACGCCCCGGTCGCGGCCCTACGATGCGCACGCCGATGGACGAGCGCCACATGGTCCCGTTGGAAACCACCGAGGGTGCGCGTACCGCCGCGTCCGGGAGCGAGCGCGTCCTGATCGGGCTCGCCCTGCTGGCCCTCTTCGGAGCGGTGGTGATCATCGTCAGCAACCTGGTCGGCGTGGACCTGGAAGCGAGCGCATCAACGTCGCCCCGGCCGTCGATCCAGGCAACGGCCACGCCGAAGCCGACTCGTTCACCGGCGCCGCGACGCCAGATGCTCCTCGAGCCCCCCGAGCTCAATACGCCGTCCTTCGAGCCCTCCCCGGAGCCGAACTATCAGTCGTACTGGATTCGGGCAGAGGAAGACCTCGCGGCCCGGAGCGGACCGTCGTGGGACTCGGCGGTGTCGGGCACCATCAAGGCCGGCTCAGGGGCGATGGTGAACGACGCCGGGAGCTTCGACGACGGGTTCGATTGGGTCTCCCTGCAGGCGCCGCATGGCGGCTCGTGGGTGCCGACGCGTGCCGATGGTCGCGACCTTGTAACGAGGTACCGACAGGAGGCCGGGATGCAATCGGGATGGGTCGCGGGGCTCGCTGCCGGGCCGGGTGGCTTTGTGGCCACGGGCCGAGCAGCCGGACCATGGGATCAGCCGCTCGATGTCGTCCTCGCGTCCGCCGACGGGGCGGGCTGGGCCGGGACCGGGGACTGGCTTCGCGCCTTCGGCTCGATTCAGGGCAGTTCGGTGACATCAGCCGCGTGGGGACCGGCTGGCTGGCTGGTGCTCACCTCGACGTACGACCGGTCGTCGAATGCGACGTGGATCCACCGCTCTGACGACGGACTGGCATGGGAGACCCTCGGCCGCGTCCCGTCCCGATGGGGCGAGTCCCTATCGGGTGCCAGCCTTGTGGCTTCAGAATTCGGTTACCTCCTCGCGAGGAATTGGGGATATCCAGACGGGACCTGGTTCTCGGCCGACGGGGTCGCATGGCGCGAGATGGGAGCCCTCCCCGGTCCGCGAGGCGACTCGACCAACATCACTGCCATTCCCGACGGGTTCATTGCCTGGAGCTATACCGATGGCTACGGTCTCCGTCAACTGGTGGGTGCCGCGTTCTCCATCGACGGCCGCGACTGGACCGAGGTGACGGGCGGACCAGCCGGGGAACAGCCGCGCGTGGCTGCGGTCGGCGATCGAGTCATCGGGCTGGACACCGACCCAGCCGATGGCGCCGCACGCCTCTGGGCTGGGTCGATCAGCCGTGGGATCCTGACCTGGCGCCGCGTGCCCGGTGCGGATGCGGCGTTCGCTGGTGGACTGGTGACTGCGCTCACCTCGGATGGAGCTCGCGCGTATGCCTTCGGCTTCGACCGCGCTACCCAGCACCTGGTCGTGTGGACAGGTGACGGGATCAGCTGGACCCGGGAGGCGCTGCCAGCCCCGTTCGAGGGCGTGCCGAGTGCCGCTGCAGCCGGCCCGACGGGGGTTGCGGTCGTCGGATCGCGACCGACCATGCGCGGCGACAACCCGATCTTCTGGCACCGCACGCAGGGCGGGGAATGGCAGCCTGAGCGCTCGCCAATTTTCGAGGTCGCGGCGGACCGACCGCGTGACTGCGGCACGCCACCCAAAGATCTGTTCGAACTGCAGGCGCGCGATCGGATATCGGTCGTCGGCTGCGTTGGCAGCGCGCCGATCACCTTCCGCGGCTGGTCGGCCCCGTGCGACTGGTGTGGGCAGGATCCGGACCCGCTATTCACGCCAACATGGCTGGGATGGGGCCGGAACAGCCTCGTCTTCTCGCTGCTCGAAGGCCGCGAAGGCGCCGACTACCAGGTCCTGCAAGCCGTTCTCCCCCCGAGCCTCGCATTGCAGCCCGAATGGGTCGGCAGTTGGGTCGAGGTGACCGGCCACTTCAATGATCCGGCGGCCCTGACGTGCGCATACGACTCCGAGGAGGCGGGGTACTACGGCGGCGCCTGGGTGGTCAATGACTGCCGTCAACGATTCGTCATCGACGCCGTCGCCGTCGTGGACGGTCCCTAGCGCGGCCTACTGGCTGATTCGCCTCCGGTAGAGCCACAGCGCGAGCGGGAAGAAGATGAACAGCGCGCCGAGCGACCAGATCAGGGCCGGGACCAGGTCCGGCCCGCCGTTGCCGCCCAGGATCAGGTCGCGCACGGCGTTGATCACCCGCGTCATTGGCTGGTTCTCCGCGAAGACGCGCAGCCAGTCCGGCATCGTGTCGGTCGGCACGAAGGCACTGCTGGCGAAGGTGAGGGGAAAGATGGTGGTGAAGATCAGCCCCTGCAGCGCCTCGGGGGTGCGCACCCAGGCGCCCATCGCCACGCCCAGCCACGACAGCGCGAAGCCGAAGGCGAGCATGATCCCCACCGCGGCGAGCGCGCCACCCACTCCACCCATTGGGCTGAAGCCGACCAGCGAGCCGATCCCCCACATGACCGCCACCGCCAGCATGGCGCGCAGCAGATCGGTCATCGTCCGCCCCGTCAGGACCGACGCCTGGGACATCGGGAGCGACCGGAATCGGTCGATCATGCCGTTCTTCAGGTCATTGGCCAGCAGGACGCCGGTATAGACGCCGGCGAAGGCCACGGTCTGGACGAAGATGCCGGCCATCAGGTAGTTGACGTAGCTGTCCCCGGCGATCTGGATGGCACCGCCGAACACGAACCGGAAGAGGACCACGAACATGACCGGCTGGACGGTCACGTCCAGCAGCAGCTCCGGTGTGCGTCGGATGTGCAGCAGGTTGCGCCGCACCATCTCCAGCGTGTCGCGCAACCACCAGCCCACGCTCATGACGCCAGCTCCTCACTGACCGATGTCTCCGTGCTTGCCGGCTTGCCGGTGAGCCCCAGGAAGACCTCGTCGAGCGTCGCTCGCCGGAAGCCGATGTCATCGAGCTCCACCCCGGCCGCGTCGAGTTCGCGCACGGCGCGGGTCAGGATCCCGCCGTGCGAGGCGACCGGCACGCTGACGTGCCGCGCCAGGGCATCGGTATGTGCCGCCTGACCACTGAGGGCCGCCAGCACGCTTGCCGCCTGCTCGAGGCTGCTCTCCGCACCGACGATCACCTCGAGGCGCTCGCCCCCGGCGCGCTGCTTGAGCTCCAGCGCCGTGCCCCGCGCGATCAGGCGGCCGTGGTCGATCACCGCGATGTCGTCCGCCAGCCGATCGGCCTCCTCGAGGTACTGCGTGGTCATCAGCACGGTCGTGCCGCCCTTGGCCAGGCTCGAGATCAGGTCCCACATCCCCAGACGGCCGCGCGGATCGAGTCCGGTGGTCGGCTCGTCCAGAAAGAGGACCGGCGGCTCGGCGACGAGTGCGCCAGCCAGATCCAATCGGCGGCGCATGCCGCCGGAGTAGTTCTTGGTGACCCGGTCCGCCGCTTCGGTCAGCTCGAATCGCTCCAGCAGGTCGGTGGCGCGCCGCCGTGCCTCGGCGCTCGGCAGCCGGAAGAGCCGGCCGATCATCTCGAGGTTCTCGCGCCCGGTCAGCACCTCGTCGAGCGTGGCGTACTGGCCCGCCAGTCCCATCTTGCCGCGCACCGCGGCGGGGTGCTTCAGCACGTCGAATCCCGCCACTTCTGCACGCCCGGCGTCGGGGCGGAGGAGCGTGGTCAGGATACGTACGGCGGTCGTCTTGCCTGCCCCGTTGGGGCCGAGCAGGGCCAGGATCGTGCCCTCGGCTACGTCGAGGTCTAGGCCCGCGAGAGCGTGGGTGCTACCGAAGTGCTTCTGGAGCCCCTCGGCGAGGATCATTGGGCGACCGGCGGGCAGAGTCATGGCCGCGGGATGGTACCCAAGATCGAAACCGCGTGCCGACGGCCCGTCCTCGGCAGGTCAAAGGTCAGTGGCGATTCGGGCGGCATGGCACTGACCGCGGATCACCTTTACCCCCAGCATGGCTTCATCACGCCACGAGGCGAGGAGGTTTCCATGCGCGTTCTGGTGGCGGTCGCGAGCAGACACGATGCGACCGCGGAGATTGGCGAGGCGATCGGTCGCCACTTGACCGATGCCGGCCTCGAGGTGGAGGTACTGGCCGCTCAGAGCGTCGGGGCGATGGGAGCCTACGATGCCGCCGTCCTCGGCAGCAGCGTCTACATGGGCAGCTGGCTTCCAGCCGCCACGAAGCTGGTCGATCGATTCCAGATCGACCTGCGTGAACGGCCGGTTTGGCTCTTCAGCAGCGGCCCGATCGGGAGTCCGGCGAAGCCGGAAGGCGATCCGGCGGCCGCGATGCAGATTGCCAGGTCAGTCAACGCGATCGGGCACCGGACCTTTGCTGGGCGGCTCGAGCGCGATCGGCTCGGCCTCGGCGAGAAGCTCGTGTCGGCGGCGGTTCGTGCTCCCGACGGTGACTTCCGCGATTGGGAGGCGGTAGCCGAATGGTCTCGAGAGATCGTCGCCGAGTTGGTGCGGGAGGCGGTCGAGGCCTGATACCGCGGAGGTAGACTGCCCGGGTCATGGACCCGGAGCTGACGATCGGCCTGGTGCGCGCCGCGGGCTACTCCGCCTATGCGGCCATCGCTACGCTCATCGTGGCGGCGGTCACCATCGCGCTCTTCCTCGGTGGCGCCGGCCAGTTCTGGGGACCGGTCAACGACGTCTTCGTGTCGCTGACCACCCTGCTGCTCATCCTGCCGGTGCTCGGCATCCTGCTGCTCGCCGGAGACCAGGCCGGCTGGTGGTTCAGCATCCTGAGCTGGTTGGCGATTGCCGGGCTGCTG
>JBDSIN010000103.1:0-3512 GCA_039917955.1 Candidatus Limnocylindria bacterium | reverse complement strand
ACCTCCTGGCGAATCAGCTCCATCGGGAAGAGGGGTGCCAGTGCCTCCGGACCGATCGGTTCACGGGTGCCCGGATGGAGCGGCGGCGGGAGCGGCTCGGGCAGATCTGCAGAGATGTTGTAAAAGTGGGTCGGAAGCTCGCTCTCGGGGAGCATGAACCGGCGCTGCTGTGGCTGGGACATCGGTGACCTCCTGAGAACAACAAACCCCTTCGTCTCGAAAGGACGAGGGGGTCTTCTCGTGGTGCCACCTTTGTTCCCCGGTGTTCTCACCCGGGCTCATTCGATCACGGCTCGCACGGTGCGAACGATGATCTCGGCTTCGCTATCGGTGCCTCTCCGCCGGCCGCTACTTGCGCCAGACCGATGCCGGACGCGTTCTCAGCCGGAGCTCACGGGTCCATTCGCCGTTCGCGCCGCCGCCGGGGTTCCACTATCCCCGACTCCCTGTGGGCTCGCCTGAACGGATACTCGTCCCGATCGTCGCCGTATTCACCTGTAGCCGCGGACGGTAGAGGCGCTTCTGGCCGATGTCAAGAGGTTGTGCGCGGGGATATGATCGCGGGACGCGAAAGGACCTCCATGGGTGCGATCGTGTCCGTTGCTGCCCACATAGCTCGGCTCCTGCCGGATGCCGACTCCAGCACGCTCCGTAACCTGGAGCAGGCCGCCAAGCAGCAGGCTTTCGGTCGCCGCGACCTGCTGCACGCCAGCGGCATCCAGCTGCCTCCCTTCGTCCTGATTGATGGGCACGTGATGACCCGCCGGGTGGCGGAGACAGGACAAGTCCGCGCCGCGCTGATCGCAGGGCCTGGCTACTTCGGTGGGATTCGCTCGATCAGCGACCCGGACGCCGAGGCGCTCTACGAGCTGATCGCCTTGACCGACGGGATATGGGCGACCTGGGATCCGCGATTCCTGCGAGAGCTCGCGCTCGAGGACGCCGGTCTGGCCGTCGGCCTACTCGACCACTCGGCGGACTTCTCGGTGGTCCTCACCATGCGGCTCGACGAGCGATCCTTCGAGACCGCGCGCCAGCGCCTGGCGGCCATCCTCACGCGGTACGGGAAGGAGATCTTCGACACGTCCCATCCCGTTGCGCAGCGAGCCGACCTGGCGGCCATGATCGGCACCAGCCGCGTGATGATGTATCGGGCGCTGCTCGAGCTGGAAGCCGATGGTCTCGTGAAACGGGAGACGAGCGGCGGCATAAAGATTCTCGACGAAGAGCGCCTGGCGCAACTGGTCACTGTCGCGCCCCCGGATAACGCTCCGGCTCTCTGACTATGGCGCCGACCTAGATGTCGGCGTTGTTAACTCCGGTAGGGGCGAAACATCGGCGATCCAGTACTTTCAGTACACCGGCAGGAGGTTTCGCCTCAACGTGCAGACGCTGCGCTCTCGGATTCCTCCAGATCTGCCCCTACGCCTGCGTGCCCATAGGCAGGCCCATCTTCCGCGCATCGCGAGGGGTCGCCGCGCGCAGATCAGAGGATTCCACTCATGAAACGCCTACTTACCGCGATGACGATGGCCCTGATGGGCGTACTCGTCGCCACGGCGGCGCTTGCCGCCCCGCCCACAACGGACCTCATGGGCCAGTCTTGGCGTGCCTACAACAGGGTCTTCACCCCCTCGTTGTGGGACATCAACAAGGTCAAGCTGTCGAACGGCGGCCTGGTCATCCCGATCCAGGAGTTCGGCACCACGACCACCGGCTCCTTCGCGGTCTACCTGCTCAATAACTACAACGTCGATCTCACCGGCATGACCCTTACCGCCGACCTGAGTTGGACCGCGGGCACGTACCGCACTCGCGGAGCTGCCGCCTCGGGTGCCTACGTCCGCTTCGAGTTTCAGGATGTCACCGCTGGCCCCTACGACTCGAACGATTACTGGTGGTCTACCGGCGCCAACAGCCTGGACCTCAACGCGGCGACCGTCGGCGAGCTGAGCGTTTCGCTCACCGACTGCAACCTGTGGTCGAACCAGTCCGGCAAGTCGGCATGCGACACGACCGAGGATTGGTTGCAGTGGCAGGGGGACATCGTTCACCAGTCCCCTGCTGCCGGCTTCGCTGAGGCGATGAAGGACGTCAAGCAGCTCGGCCTCTCCTTCGGCAACGTCTCCGCGTACGCGAGCGGCATCGCACTCGTCGGCGCGACGGGCACCTTCACCGTGTCGAGTTTCGACGTAACTCCGTGACCTTGGTAGCCGGGACCTCAACTTGAGGCCCTGGAGCCTGATCCCCTGTGATCGGAACGAGGCCGGGAGCATTCTCCCGGCCTCTCCATGTCCGGCGGCTTCCGCACTACCGCTACGGCTTGCTTGGTGGCACCGCAGAAGGCTCGGCCTGAGCTCCCTTCGGCAGGGTCATCGGCAGCGTGACGACGAAGCAGGTGCGGCCTGGCTCGGTCTCGACGTCCATCTGGCCCCCGTGCCGGACAACCACGTTGTGGCTGATGTGCAGCCCCAGGCCGCTGCCGACTCCTGGCGGCTTGGTGGTGAAGAACGGCTCGAAGATCTTCGAGGCGACGGCCGCCGGAATGCCAGGCCCCGTGTCGCAGATGGTGACCTGAATCTCATCGGCGTCGAACCGTCGAGCCTGGATCGAGATGCCGCCCTTGCCGCCCATGGCATCCGCCGCGTTGTCGATCAGGTTGGTCCAGACCTGGTTCAGCTCGCTCCCCCAAGCCTCGATCTCGGGGAGGTTCGGGTCGTAGTCGCGGGTGACGTCGATCCCACCCTTCAGCTTGTGCCGCAGGATGACGAGCGTGTCGTCCAGACCCTTGCGAACATCGATGCGCTGCACGGGCGCCTGGTCCAGGTAGGCGTAACCCTTCACTGCCGCCACGATCTCGCTGATCCGATCGCCGGCCATGCGCACCTCTCCGAGCAGCGCCTGCACCTTGGCCGATGCGGCAAGCCACGCTGCCCCATCCCGTGCCGCGACAGGATCCAGCTCACTGAAGGCGGCCCGCAACTGCTCGATGCTCCATCCCGCATCGACCAGCGCCGCTGCGGCGTCGGAGTCGCCGACCAGTCCGCCGAGCTCGTCGATCGCGTCGGAGCGCGCAAGCGCGTCCATCGATCCGTCCGATCCGCTTGGGCTGAGCTCCATCAGCTCGTGCGGCGGGTGTAATGAGTTGCGGTCGTCGATGGCTCGCGCCAGTTCCTCGACCGACCGCCGAATGGCAGCTGCGGGATTGTTCAGCTCATGCGCCAGCCCCGCGGCGAGCGTTCCCAGGCCAGCGAGCTTTTCGCGCTGCCTCAGGGTCGACTCCATGCCCCGCAGTCGGACGATGATGGTGCGGATGATTCCCAGTGCGGCATCAGGCCCGCCTGAGAGCAGGTCTCGGACGGCGCCGTACGGGATGCGGAGCACTTCGGCAGGGGTCAGGGCGCGGACCGATGCCATGCGTCGGCCTCGTTCGAGCGCGGCAAGCTCACCCTGGATCGCCCCGGGTCCGACCCGCGCCAGCGGAATCTCGGCGTTGCCGGAACGCTTGGTGA